>CALMNJ010000682.1 GCA_937868675.1 uncultured Bacteroidota bacterium
GAACTAAAGGATAAATACGATGAGTTACTCCACTCACTCGGGCTGGATACATTGGCCACCAAAAAAGTAAATGACATAAAAGCCCCCATGCCAGGCATGGTTCTCAGTATTTTAGTGAAAGAAGGTCAGGAAGTAAAAAAAGGCGAAGCCTTGATTGTTTTGGAGGCCATGAAAATGGAAAATATTCTCAAATCACCAAGCGATGGAGTGGTTAAAAAAATTGCTGCCATCAAAGGTTCGGCGGTAGAAAAAAATCAGTTGCTTATTCAATTTTAATACATTCATGGCAGACCGCAGAGATTTTATTAAAAAAAGCGTCCTGCTTGGACTGGCGGGGCTGGCGGGCTCAATGCCTGACAGTAACAAGCTATCAGCCACCGAAAAAATGGTGTCGGGTCTTTCTGCTTCTTCACCAGCTTTTAGTTTGCCCGATTTGCCTTATGCCTACGATGCTTTGGAGCCATACATAGACAGGCAAACTATGGAGATACACCATGGCCGGCATCACAAAGCATATGTTGAGAAACTAAATGGCGCCGATCTTTCGTCGCTTAATCTGGCACTGAGTGATGCCGATAACTGTAAAATAATTTCCAATTCGAGTCCGGCTATTATCCGAAATAATCTGGGTGGACACTTTAATCACAGTCTGTTCTGGCAATTACTTAAAGCCAATCCAACCGGCGCGGTAAATACACCAGTGGGTGCGCTTGCCAACGAAATCAATCTAACTTTTAAAACATTTGAGGATTTTAAAAAAGAATTTTCAGAGAAAGCTTTAAAGTTGTTTGGCAGTGGCTGGTGCTGGCTGGTTAAAGACGAGCAGGGCAAACTAAAAATATGCACAACACCTAATCAGGACAATCCGCTCATGCAAATAGCCGCGGATAAGGGCGTTCCTTTGCTGGCACTTGACGTTTGGGAACACGCCTACTATCTCAAATACCAGAATAAACGCGCTGACTATATTGCCAACTGGTGGAGCATTATAAACTGGCAAAAGGCAGATTCGCTTTTCGGAAAAAAATAGTTGATTTTACATTCAGGAGCCGTGCTTCCGCTAACAGAAAATTCGTTTTATGACGCACAAAAATTTTAAAAATATTGACAGGGTAACTTATGGCAGAGGTTCGTTTTCACAGCTCGCAGACACCATTGCTCCGATACGAAGTAAAAACAACAAATACTTTGTTTACGTGGTTGACAATTACTTTAAAGGAAAATCCTTGAGCAGCCAATTGCAAAACAAACCAGAAGATCATGTTTATTATATTGATGTTGATCCCAACGAACCCACCACACAGCAAATTGATACGCTGCGCGATGAAATACTGTCAGCAAAAGGCTTGCCGAGTGGCGTTATAGGCATTGGCGGTGGAAGCATTATGGATATTGCCAAAGCACTGTCGCTTATGCTTACCAATGAAGGGTCGTCAACCCTTTATCAGGGACTTAACCTGATTAAAAACCCAGGTATTTATCACTTAGGAGTTCCTACCATAAGCGGCACAGGCGCAGAGGTATCCATGACGGCTGTGCTCACCGGCCCGGAAAAAAAGCTTGGCCTGAAATGCGACTGGACTGTTTTTAATCAGGTTATTCTTGACCCAGAGCTTATTTCAACGGTGCCAACCGATTGGTGGTTTTACACGGGGATGGACACTTATATCCATTGCATTGAATCACACAACGGCATTCGCAACAACGCGTTTAGCCTGGCTTATGGTGATCAGGCTCTTCAATTGTGCCGTGAAGTTTATTTACTTGAGTCGGCAGGGCGATCACCTGAAAACGACGATAAACTGATGGTGGCCTCGCTGATGGGTGGCCTTAGTTTAACTTATAGTGAGGTGGGAGTTTGCCATGCCTTAAGCTATGGGCTTTCAAAAATTCATGGCACACGGCATTGTTACGCCAACTGTGTTATCTTTCAGCATCTGGGGGATATTTATACCGAAGGGGTGGCAGAATTCAATGAAATGATTAAAAAGCACCGCATTTCATTACCGCAAAATTTAAGTAAGGACTGGGACGAGGAAACCATCACCAAAATGGCAACTGTGAGTTTTAATCTGCCCTTTATGTGGCATCATGCCTTTGGGGATAATTACAGAGAAATTGCCACGATGGATTACATTAAAGGCCTGTTTAGAAGGCTTTAAAGTGTCGTAATCTGAATTTATTTCGCGGAATTTTTTGGTTAATTGTGCTATTCGAACCTAACCGTCCGGTTATGCTCCACCACATTATCAAGACTCGAAGTGGCGCCTCCACTCTTAATCGAAAGCCGGTTTGCCTTTACTCCGTATTTTATTAAGGCCTGCCTTACTACTTGTGCACGTTTTGCGGCCAAATCATTATTGTGGGTTTGCTCCCCTTCGGGCGAAGCATAGCCTACGACTACCACATTTCCACGCCGATCGTTAATTATTTTGGCAACCTTCTTTATTTTGTTGGCATTTTCGGTGCTTATCAAAGAACTGTTTTTATCGAAGTAAATGGTAGTTGCGATTGGGTTTATCTCTTCCGGCACAATTACAGGTTTTTCCGCCGGTTTCACCGGCTCATCAATTGGTTCTTTAACAACGGGTACTTCTGCTGGTTTTGTTTCCGCAACAGGAATCGGCGTTTCAACCTTTGGCTCTTCCTTTACTACAGGTGCGGCAGGCTCTTCCGCCGGTTTAGGCTCCTCTTTAACAACAGGTTCGGGTTCAGTTGTAGGGGTAGGGGCAACAGGAGGCGGTGGGGGAGTTTCCTGAACCAAAGTGGTATCAGGGCTTTTGGTGTTTTTCTTTCTGCACAAATCCAGTCCTAACAGTATTTGATGCGAGGTGCCTAGGCCGGTTGAGCTTTTACCAGTACCATAATCAAAGCTGTAAGCTACTCTCAATTTTCCAACTTCAACGCCCGCCAGCGCCAGAATCCCGTAGTTTACACGATATCCGGCCCCAACAGTCACCATTTGCATAAACTTTACATTAACCAATGCTTCCGGCTGATTGGCCCCGCCAACCGTAAGCCTGTTCACGAGCCATGGCTCCACTTCTATAGGTCCTCCTTTATTAAATTTGTACGCCACCATCACGTTTAACTGGGGCTTAATATTGTAAGTAACCAACTCGAGTTTCGAATTTGTATTATAAAGATGCAACGCCGAAATTCCGGCTGTTAACTTATCACCTAAATAAAGTGCTCCGGCCTCGCAGTCAAAGTTGTTGCTTCTCAAATTGCTTTGATTAGTGTTAAGGGTAACATCCGTTTTATCTATTACGTTTGTTTTTGTGCCATCGAAGTTATTTTGGCTCCACGATACGCCCACGCCCATGTGAAGTTTTGAGGTTTCGCTGAGTTTAAGTCTGTATGCATATCCACCGGTAACGTTGGTTATTTTTAGCAGCCCCTGACTTTGCTGGAAAATTCGCATACCTACACCGTTATTTGAGCCAAGCGCCATCCCGGCGTTTAGCTGGTATAGTCTTGGCGATTCGCTTATTCCCAGCCATTGTGCGCGGTAATTAAGATTTGCTTCAAAACATGTTCGTCCAATAGCCGCCACGTTTAGTTGCATCAAATCGTAACTATAGGTGTTAAAAAGCGTTGTCTGCTGTGCCTTTACACCAGAGCTGAGTAATAAAACAAGAACCGCTGAAGTAAGTTTCCTGTAAAACACTGATATTTTTTTCATTTCTCTCATTTCAAATTAGGTTTAACGTAACAAAGTGATACTTCCTTTGTGTTTTACTTTTCCACCCGAATCTTTAATTATATAGTAATAGTCCCCATCGTGTACTTTTTCACCTCCGTTCTTACCATCCCACTCGTTCTCATAGCTCTTTGTTTTATGAAATACCTCATTGCCCCATTGGTCAATGATGGTTACTTCATAATCCTTGATCAGATTTGGATTGTTCACCTTCCAGGTATCGTTTGCGCCATCACCGTTCGGGCTCATGTAGTTGGCAAATATCAGTTCACCGTCGTTCACAATCACATTAACCGTTGAGGTTGATTGACATCCAACCGAAGATGTAGCAGTAACCGTAAATGACACATTGTGCATGGCGGTACCCGATGGTGCCATAACGGTTGCATTATCAAGTGCCGTGGCTGGTTGCCATGAGTAAGAGCTGGCGCCCGAAGCTGTTGCATTAATTGTAAACGTGTCGTACATGTTGAGTGTGAGATCGCTTCCTGCACTGATGGTAGGATTAGAATAAACTGTTACAGAGGCCGTGGCGCTTGCCGTACAGCCGCCTGCGCTGGAGCCTGTTACCGTGTAAACACTGGTTACCGTTGGTGATATCGTTGCCGAACCCGAGGAGTACGTATAGCTTACTCCACCACTTGGAATAAGAGTAAACGACTGTCCTGAACAAATGCTGCCCTGTGAAATTGAAATTGTTGGCAGTGCTCCGACACTAACGTTGGCAACCGCTGTATTAACGCAATTATTCATGTCAGTTCCGGTCACAGTATATGAAGTTGCCAGCGACGGCGATACCGAAATACTGGAAGAGCCTGAGCCCGTACTCCAGCTATATGTGCTCGCTCCTGATGCATTCAAAATAGCTGCGTTTCCGTTACATACAGAAAGAATTCCGCTAACAGAAACTGTCGGTAATGGATTTACAATCAGATTAACGGTTGCCGTATTAGAACAACCCGTTGATGTAAAGGTTCCGGTTACTGAATAGGCTCCTGTACTAGTTGGGGAAACTGAAACGTTTGACGTTGTTTCTGAAGTGCTCCAGGAATACGTGTTGGCTCCACTTACTGTTAAAGATGCTGTTTGACCGATACAAATAGCTGTAGGACCATTGATAGAAACGGTAGGTAGCGGGTTTACCAAAACAGTAGCTGTGTTGGATGCCAGAACACTGCAGCCGCTTAAATTACCATTTACGGTATAAACGGTCGTTGACAAAGGGGAAACAGTTACGATTGAATTGGTACCAAGGCTGTTGCTCCATGTGTAGGTAGTCACTCCGCTTGCAGTTAAGGTAGCCGTTTGCCCTGCACAAATTGTGGCTGAATTAACAGCAACAGTAGGTGCCGAGGTAATCGTTACCGTTGTTGTTACTGCACTTCCGGTACATCCATCTGTACTTGTACCAATAACATTATATGTAGAAGTAGTTACAGGCGATACCGCAATACTGGACGTTGTTGCAGAAGTGCTCCATGAGTACGTATTTGCCCCTGAAGCCACAAGGGTTGCCGTGGCTCCGCTACAAATGGTTTGAGGCGATACACTCACTGATGGTAACGCGAATACCGTAACAGTTGCGATGGCCGTGTTGGTGCTCACACAGTTAGCCGTACTGCTGCCAATTACAGCATAAGTAGTTGTAATAGCCGGGCTCACCACATTTCCGCCGCTGTATGTATAGGTGCTGGCGCCACTGCCTGTCAGCGTAAAACTTTGTCCGTTACAAATAGTTCCACTGTTAACTGATACTGTGGGTGTGGTAAACACGCTAACCGTTGCAACCGCCGATGAAGTGCTCACGCAACCAGCCGTACTGGTGCCGCTGATGCTGTAACTGGTAGTAGTGGTTGGATTCACCGTATTGTTTACACTCGAGTAAGAGTAGGTGTTTGCTCCTGACGGATTGAGCGTAAATACCTGTCCCGAACAAATTGTACCATTACTTACGCTGATCGTCGGATTCGCGAATACACTCACTGTAACAACAGCTGTGTTTGTTCCGGCACAGCCTGCGGTACTGGTTCCCGTTACTGAATAATTGCTGGTACTTGCGGGAGAAACAGTGGCGCTAACACTACTATAGGTATAGGTACCTGCACCCGACGGTAGAATGGTAAATACCTGGCCCGCACAAATCGTTCCGTTGCTGGCAGTTAAGGTAGGATTTGGATTAACGGTGATCGTAGTAACCACCGAGTTTGAAGCGCAGCCATTGGTTCCGGTTCCTATTACCGAGTATGACGTTGTATTAGCCGGAGTAACCACAGAGCCACTGCTGAAAGCATATGTACTGGCGCCTGTAGCAAGGAGTGTAAAACTCTGTCCTTCACAAATGCTTCCGCTGTTCACTGTAATGGTTGGTAGTGGTTTTACCGTTACAGTTCCGGTATTGTTTGGAAATACCGCACACCCTGTAAGGGTACCGGTAACCGTGTAAACCGTGTTGGTTGCCGGACTTACCACAATCGTTGAAGTGGTGGCTCCTGTATTCCAGGAATATGTTGAAACGCCGCTTGCACTGAGTGTTGCACTCTGCCCCGCACAAATTGTGCTTGAGTTAACTGCTACTGAAGGTGCTGAAGTTACAGTAACCGTTGCGCTTTGTGATGTACCAATGCAACCCGCCGTACTTGTGCCGTTCACAGAGTAACCTGTACTAACAGAGGGTGAAACGGTGATGCTTGTTGCGTTGGATGCAGTACTCCATGTATATGTGTTGGCTCCAGATGCTGTAAGCGTTGCTGTAGATCCACTACAAATAGTTGTGCTCGATACCGAGATAGTTGGATTTGAAAAAACACTCACCGTGCTTACTGCGGTATTAGAGCTTACGCAGCCTGCGGCACTGGTTCCGGTTA
>CALMNJ010000683.1 GCA_937868675.1 uncultured Bacteroidota bacterium
CTGCAAGGACGAAAGTTCGATGTACATTTCCGTTAACGAAACACCAACTGTAGATCTGGTGGTAAGCCCGGATACTGCTACCGGCTGCAACCCCTTTCCGGTTACATTACAACTAAAGCCAAAAAATGGAGGCCCCGGTGGCCGTGCTGACTGGTACATTGGTGATGGCAGCGATGTGCTTCACGGGCTAACGGTTGAGCATACCTACAATTTGCCCGGAACTTACACCGTTGTGGCCAACTATGTGACGAGCGCGGGATGCAAAACGCAATCAACGCTTGATACGGTGATTCGTGTATTGCAATCGCCATCGGCTTATTTTTTAATAGAGCCCGATGAGATCACCATTTCCAATCCGGATGCCCTTTTTATTAATAAAAGTACGGTGCTAAGCGATAACAAATATCAATGGACCATTAGTAGCATCGGGCTTAGAACCGACGTCAATCCCAAAGTCACATTCCCGGCTATCGGCAGTTATCACATTAAACTTCTGGCCACTTCGTTTAACGGGTGCAAGGATGAAATGACCGCTATTGTGAATGTGAAAAACGAGTTCAACGTGTATATACCATCTTCGTTTTCGCCTAATTCGGATGGCCTTAACGATTTGTTCTTCCCTGTGTTTTCGCCGTATGGTCTCGACACCAAAAGTTTTTCAATGTCAATATTTGACCGTTGGGGAAAACTGGTTTACGACTCAAAGGATGTGACCAAAGGATGGGATGGCACCTATTTTAATAAAGGTGACCTGACGCTTAAAGAAGGTGTTTTTGTTTACCTCATTAAGTTTAAAGACAATGAAGGGCGGGTTTACGAACGCAACGGAACCGTAACACTTATCGGAAACTAGACCCTTCACCCCGCCATTGCCCCTCATTTTACAACCGATTTTGATACTATGTTAAAAAACATAGGGTGCGATTGCATTTGAATTGATACTTTTGCACTTCCAACAGTAACACTATGAAATTTGGCGTTGTCGTATTTCCCGGCTCTAATTGCGATGAGGATATGGTTTATGTTCTCCGCGATATTATGAAGCAGGAAACCATAAAACTTTGGCATAAAAACACCAGTCTTGAAGGCTGCACACACATTGTGCTGCCAGGTGGTTTTTCTTACGGTGATTATCTGAGAAGCGGTGCCATTGCAAGATTCTCGCCCATTATGGAAGAAGTAATGGCACATGCCCGAAATGGAGGTTTCGTATTTGGGGTTTGTAATGGTTTTCAGATCCTTTGCGAGTCAGGTTTGTTGCCCGGTGCGTTGTTGCACAACGACAGCCGTAAATTTATTTGTCGCAACGTGTTTATCAAATCGCAAAACACCTCCACAACAATCACCTCTAAAGTGCCACAAAACAAAGCACTCAGAGTTCCCATTGCACATGGCGAGGGGAAATACTATGCCGATGCCGACACGCTGAAAAAGCTGAACGATAACGGACAGATACTGTTCAGGTATTGTGATGAAAACGGCAACATTAATACTGAGGCAAACCCTAACGGGGCCATTGAAAATATTGCCGGTGTGTGTAACGAGGGTAAAAATGTTTTTGGCATGATGCCCCACCCTGAGCGCGCTGCCGACAAAGAACTTTTTAACGAAGACGGCAGGTTTTTGTTTGAGAGCATTTTGAATTAAGCATTTATATAACGAGAGCCTTGCAGTTATTTGCAGGGCTTTTTTAATTACAGCAATCCCTGCCCGGAATAATGCTTATTTTTATGCTGCTGGAATTTACCCAAAAATACATTTTCAAAAATGAGCCGCGTACAAAACTCCTGCTTTTTCTGTGCAGCTTTGCCATCTACTTTATCTACTTCCATCACATTTTTCTGAATCTTAATTCCATTGTTTCGAGCATTACGCTGGATACGCTGAAGAATTATTACACCTATGTATATCACATCAAGTACGACGATTCGGCGTTACACTTTTCGGGCATGAGTTATCCTTACGGGGAACATGTGGTGTATACCGATTGCCAGCCGTTGCTCACGTTTATTCTCAGGGCACTGCCTTTCACACACAATTACCTGATAGGTATCCTGCATTTTTTTATTTTTTTCTCGTTCATTACAACACCGCTTATTTTGTATGCCGTGTTCCGGCGCATGGATCTTGGGCGTTATTCTGCATTTTTTGTTTCGTTGGGTATAGCCCTGCTTTCGCCACAATATCTAAAAATAAACGCCGGGCATCATGGCCTTGCCTATGGCTGCCTGATTCCGTTTTCGATACTGCTTACGCAGCGTTACCTAAGCAGTTTTGGCACCAAACAGGGTTTATTGCTTTTTTTGTATCACTGCCTGTTGTTCCTGCTCCATCCCTATATGGGGTTCAGTATTGCCATTTTCAGTTTTATGTCCGCCCTGATATTTAAGGCATGGGCCGGTAAACGAAACGGCTTTTTAAAGCAGGCTTTGTTCTCAGCCCTGTGGTGCCTGTCGCCCATTGTGTTATTTAAACTCTTTATGCTTGTTACCGATCAGCACCCGGGCCGCACCACCGAACCTTATGGTGTTGACCTGATGGTTGAAAACATGGACAGCCTGCTGGCGCCTGTGTTCGGCCCCATGAAACCCATTATGGAGACCTGGTTCAATAAGCGACCCGATCATTTTGAAGGACATACTTATCTTGGACTTACCTCCTTACTCATGCTGCCAGCTCTTTTTGTTTTAGCAGTTTTATATTTTAAAAAAATAACCTGGCGTGCCGAGGGCGTCGCATTTTTATTATCGTCGTTTGTATTACTGATGTTTGCGCTTGGATGGCACAATAAGCTCTTCGGCATTCTTGGCATGAAGGTGGAGTTTATGAACCAGTTCCGCGCCACCTGCCGTTTTGCCTGGTTTTTTTATTTTGGCCTGGCGGTGTTTCTGGTTCCTGCACTCAGAGATATTTTAAATCTGCTGAAAGAAAAAATTAAACCTGGCCTGGTTATTACCGCTTTACCCCTTGTTTTTTTTGGTTTGAATTTATGGGAAGCACATTACATGTTCAGCATGGATAGGAACGTGTTTTGGCGATTCAGGAATATTTTTTCGGAGAAGCTGTTGCTTGATGAGGAAAAAAAACTGATTGGTGAAATGCAGGGCGCTGCGCAGGCCCTGATGCCGCTGCCGGTTTTTCACAGTGGCAGCGAAATGTACGACCGCACGGGTATGCACCGGTCTATGCTGGCCTCTATGTTTTATTCGGCCCATACAGGCATTCCCATATTCAGTGTGCTGATGTCGCGCACCTCCATCCCTGAAACTGAAAATGAACTGAATTTGTTGAATAGCTATAAACGACAAAGGCCGGCGGCACAATTACTGAACGAAAAACCAATTATTATATTGAAAACAAACGATGGCTTGATGCCCGATGAGGAGCGTTTGCTGGATGCGGTTCGTTTTTTTCACAACAACGACACGCTTTCTGTTGGTTTTGTAAGCAAAACCGATTTTCTGAAACGAAAGGTATCCGATGTTTTTGAAGATCTGAGCGCAGGCCAGAGCATTGAAAGCGGTGCCGACAACATCATTTACGTTCCAAGGGCTGGCAACAAACCGTTTACCGAAGCCAGCCAAAAAGACGCTTCAATGATTTATGTGTTGGATTCCAATAAGCTGGCGCCCGGCAGCTACTGCCTTAGCTTTCGCTATTACTACACTGAAAAAACATTCCGGTCGGTGGCCTGCAACATTATTATTACCGAGGGCGACCAGCAAAGCTACCAGTGGAAGCACGACGTTCCGATACGCATATTCAGTGGGTTTTACGACGGTTTTTCGGTATTTGAGTATCCCGTTGAAGTACTAAAGGGCAAGCGCTACGAGTTTTTTATCCAGGGACGGGTGGACAAACCGTATCATATTTCGGATTTTATGCTAAGGCCTACTGAAATTAATACGCGCATCATTGGCCCATCGAAAAAAGACACCGCATTTAATAATTTTCCGGATTAAACTTTTTTAAACAGAAGTATCCTGATGAGGTTAAGCAGTTCCTGAAACAGTACGCCCGGCCTCATTCTACTGAACTGAACGTTATCCTTAAGTTCTACTTCAACCGCTTCCATTTTAATGCTTTTGCTTTTGGAGGTAGCGTAAATAAATTCAAAGTCGAAAAGGTAGCGGTTGGTTTTTGTCTGGAGAAATTTTTCACGTCCATTTGCATTGAACCCTTTCAGACCACACTGCGTATCGGTGATGCGTAAGTGTAAAAACCGTTTGATAAACGCGCGGAAACTCTTGGATAAAAACACCCGGAAGCCCGACATCTTTTTAAGATAATAGGCTTCATTTCTAAAACCAGCCACCACATCGTTTTCGCTTTCGGTGAGAGTTTTAAGTACATTGAAGGTGCTCTGATTGGTAAAAGGGAAATCAATGTCGGTGTAAAGGGTAAACGCGTTCTGGCTGCGACTTACACCCAAACGCAGGGCATGGCCCTTTCCGCGGTTGTTCGGATAACTGATGAATTGGTAAGGAATATTATGCCTTTCGAGCAGATCAAGTCCCTGCTTTACAGTTTCACGGGTGCTACCGTCATCCACAATAATAAAATTCAGATTAAACTGATGGCCGGCATAACCATGAAAGGCAACTAGCTCTTCGGCCCATTTTGCACCCGGATTGTAACAGGGCAATACAATATCAACTGAGGGCCGCAAAAAACGTTGTTGCGTTTTTAAAGTTATCAGAGAACCATCTCCTTCACATCGCCTTCCACGACGAGTTTGCCGGCGGTTGCATTCTTAATTTGCTCAACGCTTACCCCGGGCGCACGCTCCAGCAATTTGAATCCGCCGCCTGGAACGATTTCATAAACACCCAGCTCGGTGACTATTTTTTTCACGCACTTCACTCCGGTGAGCGGCAACTCGCAGGCAGGAAGCAATTTTGACTGGCCCGCTTTATTAACCTGCTGCATGGCCACAATAATATTTTTAGCGCTGGCAACAAGGTCCATGGCGCCACCCATGCCTTTTACCATTTTGCCCGGAATTTTCCAGTTGGCTATATCGCCGTTTTCGCTTACCTCCATGGCTCCCAGAATTGTGAGGTCCACTTTTTGTGAGCGTATCATGCCAAAACTCAGGGCGCTGTCAAAAATGCTTGATCCTTTTAACAAGGTAATAGTTTGTTTTCCGGCGTTAATAAGGTCGGCGTCCTCTTCGCCCTCGTAAGGAAAAGGCCCCATTCCCAGAATCCCATTTTCGGATTGCAGCACCACATTAATGCCTTCCGGTATAAAATTAGCCACCAGTGTTGGGATACCAATTCCAAGGTTCACAAACATGCCGTCTCTTACTTCGCGGGCAATGCGCTTTGCTATTCCATTCTTATCTAACATAACTCAATATGCCTTTTTGTATTCGTTTATAAACTGTTTTTTCAGCGCTTCTGCAACTTTCGCCGCTATGGTCATACGGCCTCTGAATCCATAATGCTCGGTCGTCCAGTTTTGATCAATAAAATCATGTCCCGGTACGGCTTCCAGATTATCAATTACCACACAATTTTTTGTGGTGTAACGCTTCACCAGAAAGTCGCGGTTTTGCCTCATTAAAAATACTAATTCCTTTCCAACCAGACTATCGGCGTATTGCAGATTTTCGGCCATCAGATTGAGGTACAGCTTTACATGGTGGGCTTCACACCATTTGCTTATATCGTCAAAATCTCTCACGCGACGGTTATTCGTATCCAGATTAAACGCATACCCTTTTATGTAGTGGCAGGCCAGCACGCTTTTTTCATTGTCCCAACTACCATCCGGTTTTTTATGCCCGCCATTGGCCATGGCATCGTCCCATTCGCGCACCGTTTTGTATTTGAACCCGAATGGAAATTTAAGCAGGGTGGTTTTCCACTCGTTCAGCATTTCTTCTTCGCGTTGCTTTTCGGTTTTATTATCAAACGCCTGCAGCGATAGTAAAAAGCGGTTCACCAGGTTGGGCAGCGGCGAGCCCATTACCAGTGATTCCTGAAGGGGTGTTTCGAGTTTGGAGTGGCGCCATGCGGCATCGAACGATCGCAGATTAAGTGTTATCACCACCGCTTTGGGCAGGGTATCGTGGCCCTGAAGCGACCTGAGCCAGAAACGGTAAATACCGGCATGTGTTGCCTCTTTGTTGACATTAACGAATCGCAGGCCGGGATAAAAAAGCGCCGTGAGGTCAGAGATGGACGTTTTTACTGAATCGTCCCCGCGAAATGTTGTGTTGGAAGACTCTCCAAAATAATACACATCGGTATTTTCGCAGGTTTGTTGCAATTTTAAAATATGCGGGCTTATAGTGCGGAAATCCTTCTCAAAAAAAGTTACGTTATACAGTACATTCAAACCTGAAAGGACACACGCAAAGGCGATTATTTTAAGAACGACTTTCCCCAGCATCAGAACTGAAAGTAAATAAAGGTGAATTTTTGTGTGCCGGCCAGCGCCATGAGGCAGAACAACAATACAGAATAAATGCTCCAGCGCAAAGGCCATGCCAGGCGGTTGAGGCGCAATTCAAAACGCGAGTTATAGTGCCAAAGATCGAAAGCAATGAGCAGCAGTACAAAAAAGAAGGCCGGATAAAACGAAATGCTGGCGGTTTGATAACTCCAGTTGTTTTTAATGGCCCTGAAAATATCGGCGGCATTTTTAAAATTGGTGGCTCTGAAAAACACCCATATTAAAGAGGTAAGCACAAATGTTTTCAGGGCAAGGAATACATTCAGCAGACCCCAGCCTTCTTTCATTTTAAATCCGGTAAGTTTATTGAACCAGTGCTCGAGCACACGCAGCAGGCCATGAAGCGCGCCCCATATCACGAAAGTCCAGTTTGCGCCATGCCATAAACCGCTTACCATAAACACGATCATGATGTTAAGGCTCCAGCGCGGCAGCTTTACTTTGTTGCCTCCGAGCGGGATGTAGAGATAGTCCCTGAACCAGGTGCTTAGCGAAATATGCCAACGGGTCCAGAATTCAGTAATGCTTCGCGACAGGTACGGTGTTTTAAAATTGTCCATAATGCGGATGCCGAGCATCAAGGCGCAGCCAAGGGCAATGGTTGAGTAGCCAAAAAAGTCGGCATAGATCTGAAAGCTAAAGAGGAAAACCGCCGCCAGCACTTCCATACTGCTAAACTCAAGCGGCTTTTCGTAAACCTGATTCACAAAGGGTGCGGCATTGTCGGCAATGCACATTTTTACCATGAGCCCAAACAGCACCAGTTTAAAACCATTGGACAGGTTAAGATAATTTATTTTTTTTTTGCTTCGCAGCTCGTTGCCCAGGGTTTCATACCGTTCAATTGGGCCCGCCACCATTTGCGGAAAAAACAACACATAGTTAGCAAAGTAGCCCAGATGCCTTTCGGCCTTTTGCCTGCCGCGATACACTTCAATGGTGTAACTCATTGACTGGAAGGTATGGAACGAAAGACCAATAGGTAAAATAATGTCGAGGTGAAGGGGTTTAAACTGAAAGCCCATCCATGAGCTGATCAGCTCAGCGTTGTGATTGATGAACCCGAAGTATTTAAAAAAGCAAAGCAGCAATATGTTGGACGAGAGGCTGAAGAGAAGCCACATTTTTTTGGGGCGGTCTGCGGTTCGCTCCATGGCGAGACCCGAAACGTAATCAATCAGGATGATGACGAACAGGATCAGAATGTACCTTGGCACAAAGGCCATGTAAAAAAAACAGCTGGCAAAAAAAATCAATATCCAGCGATAACGAAAGGGTAAGGCATAATAGGCTGCCAACACAAGCGGCAGAAAAAAAAGAAACTGCAGGGAATTGAAAAGCATGCTGTTTCTTAATTTTTGATTTTAAATACCTGTACTTTATCCTCTGTAAACATTGGCTCGAGGCGGTACATCATCCGGCTGAAGGCTCTTTGCGCTTTCAGAGTAGTGTCACTTAATACAATAAATTCAGCCCCCCGGCTCATTACGCGTTCAAGCACGGTGCTGTCCTTTTCCAGATGCTGGCGTGCCACAGTGAAGCCTTTTTGATCAAGGAAATAAAGCGAAATATTAAAGCTCTGGTCGGGGATGCTGATTACGTTTTGTTCGCGCCGGATGCCATGTTGCCTTAACACCGGACTAAAATGTTCGATGCGTTTAATGCCGTTGCCATAATCCCAGAACAGGTACTCCGATAGTTTCAGGTCTTCGCTCGTAATGTAAGGCGACCACTTTAGCATATTGTCATTTTCAAGCAGGCGGTAGCGGTAAATGGCTGCTGCATGAAAAGAACTCAGCACCAGAAACACCACAATAAAAAGGCGGGCAAAATTGCGGTTGCCATCCAAAAAGGCCGACTGCTGCAACAAATACGCAAAGCAGAAAAACGTAATCACCGGAAAAATCATGAGGTTAGTGAGGTAATAGTCGTGCACGCTGAATACCTGGAAGAAGAAGAGAATGTAGGCAATAAAGTACAGCCCTGAAAAAAGGAAGGCGTATCTTAAGAACGGGCTAAGGTGTTTGAATTTGGAGACAACGAAGAGCACGATCGTAATAAAAATAAAAAACACCGGACGGTTAAGAAATACCGGAAAAAGCTGATTCAGCAGAATCCGCAGATTGGAAATAACATCGGGCTCGTTCATCTCCCAAATTGGTAAAACGGTGAGCAGAAAGATATTATTGTTGTTGTTGTCGTTATAATATATTGCGTACCGGTACCAGGCAAACACCAGCAGGGCCGAAACGCCGATGCTTAGAAAGGGAAGCAAAGGTTTTTGAAACAGGGCCCTGGTTTTAAAAATGCGCTGCAAGGCCGGCAGCGAAGCCAGCGAAAAGAAAAACAAAATGCACACGGGCATCAGTGCGCTGGCTTTTATTAGCACCGCCAGCGTACCAAACAGGAGCGACAGGTAAAAGTGCCGGAGGGTTTGATGATGGTAGAAACGGTAAAACAGACAGAAACTAATAATGCCCAATGAGAGCGCCGGTACGTCGGCAATAAAATTTGCGCTGTAATACACCAGCAAAGGCGAGGTAAGAAAAACTCCGGTAGCAAAAAACGCCAGCAGCGAAGAGCGGAAACCGGCCAGCAGCGTGTTGAAAAGCGTAAACATGGCGGCAATAAAAATTAGGTACTCCAGCAGGCGGTAAATAAATTCGTGCTGACCAAAAACTTTCCACAAGGCGGCCACTGTGTAATTAAGGATGGGGAACTCGCTCACGGCCCTGCCCTCTTTCACCCCCTGAAAATGGATTTTGGGATGAAAAAAATGCATGCCTTCCTCGTAGTAGTTCTTTGTAATCGAAAGGCAATCGGCCTGCCTCCACTGGTGAGGCCCACATGGCCCGTAGAATAAGGTTTTGGAATAATAATTCAGTAAAAAAAGCGAAATTACAAGGGCCGCAAAAATGATCCTGCTGTCAATATTCCTGAGCGCCCTTAGCACGTTTTGAATCATTCTCTTTTTTGTACCCTTTTCTCCAAAAATAACTATTTTTTTAGTAGTGTTTCAGTTTGATATTTGGGCGCCCCCTTCGGGCCGGGCTGTCGCTATCACGCAAGCAGGCTCAAAACTTTCCCAGAGTTTTGCCCTTCTCTTTTTTATTCCGCTCCGCTTCATAAAAAAGAGCTCAAACACGCGCTCCATGCCTGGGGCAGACTTTTACAATAAAGAACCCGGAAAGTATTCGTAAAATTGATATTTAAGTCGCGGCCAAATCGTTACACAATCTATTTTCTTAAATGCAGCAGCACAAAGTCTGCATTACCATCCATCTGCTCCCACAAACCCGTGTTGAGCAGTTTATTTATTTCGCGTTCAAAATCCTGCGGCGAATAGGGATACGTATCTATCCGCGTGTTGAGACAAATGTATTCCGCATCCTTCACCACCGGAAAATGATAAATGGCCTTCCGCAGTGCCAGATGCGGCACAATGGCTGTGGAAGCCGACACGGGCGCATCGCCTGGAATTTTTGTGAGCGCCTGATGCAGCGCTTTCACATCATAGTTTTCGTGGTAATAATTCTTATCCAGAAAATTAAACTTGAGGTAAGGATTCGGATAATAAGCCGAAAACATGCTGCTTACCGTAATATAAATAGCCGCCACACATACCAGCGGGTAAAGCGCGCCGCGAAGTCCACTCCATTTAAGCTGACTTATGGTCATAAACACCAGCGCCGGAAACAGGCTTGCTTCTTCCACGCTGTAATAGGTTTCGCAGCCCCAGCGGTCAGAAGCATCGTTATACATTTTTTTTGCCAGAAAGGGAATGAGTAGCGACAGATACGCCGGCCGAAGCAGCAACAGGAGCCCGCCCGAGAGGCCATACACATAATAAAATTTCGCTTTCACGCCATCAACGGCCGGATCGGCGGTGTGGTTTACAAACAGATACCGGAACGCATCAATCGGATGCGTAAGAATAAATACCAGTGCTTTTCCTGGCGTTGGGCCCAGGGCAGTGTAGTCAAATAACCGGAATTCGTTCCGGGCATCGTGCAGCGCCGGAATAATCCAGGCAAAAATAATTATAAAACTCAGCAATGCTGCGCCACTCAGATACAGGGCTCTGTTACGCAGCACTGGCTCCTTGCGGTGCACCAGGGCAAATGCGGCACACATAAATATCATGCACAGCGAAAAATCTTCGCGGTTAATCACGATAAAAGCAAAACTCAACACTGTACCCCACAGACTTTTTTTCTCGAAATAATAAATAAACACCGGCAGCATGGCAGCGCCAATGGTAGCCAGATTACAGTCGTTCTGGTAACTTGAATACCGCCCGTAAATCACAAAATAATAAAGCAAACCCACCACGGCCACCCAGCGCTTTTCGGTGTTTAGCGCAATAAGTTTGTAGGTGGCCCAGGCTCCATACATAATAAAACACCACTGGATAATAAACACAGTATAGGTTCCAAATATTGGCTGCAGCAACCAGTAAAACGGTATGAATAAAAAGAAACTAAGTGAGAAATGATCCTGCAAAAAAGTGCGTTCCACTCCCCAAAGTTCCATAATTGGGCAAATGCTCACCCGCCCGTGCGCATAATCGTAAAGTGCATAATTATAAACCCCGTAATCAAAGGTAAATGTTCGGAACATGTAGTGGTTATAACATACAATAAACAGGTGCAGGGCTCCGAAAAGAATCAGGATAAGCAACACCGGCAGCCGGTAGGTGAACAGGTATTTTTTCCAGGCTGGTTCCATTACTTATTTCCTGCTGCGTCATCAGTGGCTTTCAGCCGCAAGCTGTCGCGTTCAAATATAATCACTTTGTCCATGCGGTAAGGGAAATAGCGCCTGAACGGAAACTCTTTGTATGGCTTAAATCCAGGTTCGCGGAAATACTGTATCAGGTAATTGTACGATTTAAGGCTGTAATACGCATACCAAACCCGGCCTTTACCATCGTTCCAGCAATTGGGTTCGAAGCCCGCGTTAATTTTATCGGGGCTCACCATTTCTTGTTTTATCAAATAGTTATATGCCTCCCAGCGCTTGCGGTTCCAGCTCAGGTAATCGCGTGTGCCAAACACCGAAACCCACACCAACAGCAACATCAGTGGCAATGCCCATGTTAATTTTGGCGCAATAACGCGGTTTAAATAGGCCATTAGCAACAGGCTTATTACAATAAAGGGAATGTTGTAACGATCGAAATAAAAATTAAAACTCAGCAGCATGAACGAATAAAGTATGGCCATGGCAAGAAAAAACTGCACCTGAGCATTTCCGACGAACGAAACAACGCGCGTTCGGCCCGCTTTTCGGATCGCCAGCAGCATAATAAATAAACTAAGTCCGGTAAAAAGCGGCTTTACTCCCAGTGTCATTGTTTTTTCAAACAGCGGCGATACATTGTGTTCCACATCGCGCACGCTTTCTTCGCACATGGATTCAAAAAACGTTTCGGGGCCCAAATCGAAATCAACAAATACGTTGCCAAGAGGAAAGGTTTCGTTTCTGAGCAACCAGTATGCAAACACGACAGCCACCACCAAAGCAATCAGAGCCCTCGCGTGGTTGGCCAGCGTTTCTCAATGTAGGC
>CALMNJ010000684.1 GCA_937868675.1 uncultured Bacteroidota bacterium
GGACTTGCTGTCTCGTCTTCATACGAAAATACATCACGGGCAATCGAAAGCGCTTCTTCGTAATTTTCTTCTTTAATGAGTCGCAAAAATTTCTTCGAGCCGGTTACGTTCGTGCGCTCGCCCACATTCATAAAGTTGCTCTCGGGGCGCAGGGTCAGCGGTTCCAGTCCGCTCAGGTGCAACAGCGAATCGGGCTGTGGTTTTTTGCGGGGTTTGCTGGTGCGTGCCAATTCAGCTATACGCCTTATGTGGTCGGGCGTGGTGCCGCAGCAACCCCCCACAATGTTTAAAAAGCCGGCTTTTAAAAAGTCTTCTATCTGGTGCCCCATTTCGTGCGCATCCTGATCGTATTCGCCAAACTGATTGGGCAGGCCTGCATTGGGGTACGCACTTACAAAAAACGGCGCTTTGTCCGATAATTCTTCCAGATACGGGCGCATGTCTTTGGCCCCCAATGCACAATTCAGGCCCACGCTCAGCAGCTCCACATGCGATACCGAATTTAAAAACGCTTCGGTGGTCTGGCCCGACAAAATACGTCCGCTTGCATCCGTAATGGTGCCCGACACCATGATGGGCACCTTACGTCCACCCTTTTCAAAATAATCCTGCGCGGCAAACAAGGCGGCTTTTGCGTTCAGTGTATCGGTTATGGTTTCAAACAACAACAAATCGGCACCGCCCTCTACAAGGCCTTTTATCTGTTCGCCAAAGGCTATCACCAGCTCGTCAAAGGTTATCGCACGAAACCCCTGGTCGTTTACGTTGGGCGACATGGACGAAAGCTTAGTGGTGGGGCCCATAGAGCCTGCCACAAATTTGGCCGTGGTGGCCTGCCCGGGGTTTTCGCGGCAAAACTCTTCAATAGCCTCTTTGGCAATTTTGGCGGCGGCAAAATTCAGTTCATATACCACGGCCTCCATTTCGTAGTCGGCCATGGCCACACTGGTGCCGCCAAAGGTGTTGGTTTCAATAATATCGGCGCCGGCCTTCAGGTATTCTTTATGTATGGCCTTTATAATGTGTGGTTGCGTTATGCACAGCAGGTCGTTAAAGCCTTTCAGGTCTTTGTGCCAGGCAGCAAAACGGCTGCCACGGTAATCTTTTTCTTCGAGTTTGTACTGCTGTATCATGGTGCCCATGGCGCCGTCTATTACCAGCACGCGTTTCTCCAGTTCTTGTTGTATGGTTGTCATAAAATAAAAATCCCTTCCGTTTGTGTCGGAAGGGATTAGTTTATATTGTTTTAAAATAACGTTTACTAAATAGCTCCGACTTATTTTTTCCCGATTGTTTTATCAGGAACGAATTCCCACCTTCTTTAAAGTTCAATGGCATTGCGTTCTATTCATAACGTTGTGTTTTGAATGTTGAACCCCGCCTCTAAACTGTTATAGGGTTGGTAAAGCTTCACAGGGCGTTTCCCTCAGCTTTTCTGAATAAGTTGTTTGTTTTAAAGAACGTGAGCGTAAAGATAAACGGTTTTGTTTGATTATTAAAATTTGGTTTTTGGTGGTGGGTATGTTTTTTTGGGCGCCTCCCTGCGGGCCGGCTGTCGCTATCACGCAAGCAGGCTCAAAACTCCACCAGAGTCTTGCCCTTCGCTCTTTTTGTCCGCAACCTGAGGCGCCCGAAGGGCGGACAAAAAGGAGCTCAGACAGGCGCTCCATCCCTGGCGCAAAATACGGTTGGCTTGGCATACAATTTACTGCCATAGAACATCAAGAGCGTCCGGTGCGCTGGCCAGGCAAAAATTGGAGCTGACGAGGGGTGAAACTGGAAAACAAGATTTTAGCGTTGAAAGGTTTGCGGGCAAGCGAGCGTAAAAATCGTAGTTTTCTGTGAGGCGCGTGGCAATATTTTTGGCTTGAACTTTTGGTTCTTTTCTTTCAAGAGAAAAGAACAGTAATGGCCTTGACCCTTTCCATTCTGTTTGGTAGATTAGGGTTCATCACTCACCCA
>CALMNJ010000685.1 GCA_937868675.1 uncultured Bacteroidota bacterium
TCTGTCAAGAGTAAAACCTGTTTTACTCTTATCGAGACCGTTTATGTTTTTTTTCTTCAGTTTTTTCCAACAAAAAACCCCGGACTTGCCGGGGTTATGTTTGTAATTATTTAGTTTAAAAACTACCTAACATAACCCTCTGATATTGTATCTGCCAGCGACAGTGTAAAGCTTTCCTGACCGATACTCCTGCGATATATTAAACAATTTTTCATTTGATTTCTACTATTTTCTGTTGCAAATGTAAATCAAAAAAATTGTTTGTCAAGAATTATTTTTTGTCAAAATGCCAAACCGCAATTTAAAACGAAAACAAACATCGTTCAAAACACCAATAAAATCAAGACGTACAGAGGTTCATACATTTGAAAAGAAAAAATCAAAATTATTTATTTCAGTGAGTGAAGTGTGTTTTTGAATTCGTGAATAATTTCATTTTACTTGCGGATACCGATTTTACGTTCAATGATTATTCAATTTCATTCTGATGTATCAACTTCAACTTAAAAAACCCAACTGGTTTTGTAAGCAAATTTTTTCTGGTAGTTGTTTTTTGAAACCATTTTCCCGAAACAAACAGATAGATTACAAAACTTAAAACAACAACTTAGAAATAGCAATATCATCAGAATAGTGGAAGAAATAACCCTTCAATAAGCAGGCCTTTTCAGTTAAATCGTTTAATCGCGGAATAAAAGGTTAATTCTGTTCAATCCGGGTAAAATAGCTGAAAATAGGTATTTACATTCATAATGGTTTTCTTAATTTAGAATCAGGCATTCGTTTGATTTTTGCACCCATTGCTTTTCAACTCCAATGCTTTTCATCAATTCACGGAGTTTGCCGAAAATCCGCAGAAGAGTAGGCGCAACAAAACATTACATGTCAAATTTTATTATTTGTGCCCGCAACGTTGTGGGCCTAGGATCCAAAAAAAGGTTTGGAAGCGAACCAGGAAGCATCAGCTATGTGGTGGTGCCGGATGACGCCACCGATTTTACACCAGATGACCGGCAGCGAAACGAAACGGTTTGGTTATCAAAGCTGACAGAGGGGCGCAATCTAAAGGAGGTGCTGGTGTATATCCATGGTTATAACATGGACCGCGACATTACACTGGAGCGGCACAAGATTCTGAAATCGGGCCTCAAAAACAAAGGCTGGAATGGCGAACTGATCACCTTTGCCTGGCCCAGCAAAGATCACACACTATTGTATTGGGAAGACCGCTTTGATGGATTGGATATAGCGTATCAACTGGTTTCGAAGTGCATCAGGCTTTTGAACAACCAGATGCAAAACGGATGCCAAATGAACGTGCATGTCATTGCTCACTCTACGGGAGCACTGATTGTAAGAGAAGGTTTCAAAATCGCGCAATCGGCCATGCGGCAGCAGGACGCAGTTTGGTCGGTGGGGCAAATGGTTTTAATTGCCGGCGACATTTCAACCGATTCGATGCTGGGCGGCGATTCGGATGCACTTTACAGGCATTGTGGGCGCATTACAAACTACTTCAGCAATTACGATTCGGCCTTGCAGGTATCAAGCGCCAAACGTTTAGGGTTTGCCAACCGCGTGGGCCGCGTTGGGTTGCCCATAGGGTCACCGGATAAGGCCATTGATGTGAACTGCAGCAGCCATTACAAAGCGCATGAAAATGAATTTGAGAGCACGGTAATTCACGCGGCACTAAGCCATTCATGGTATTTTTGGAGCGACGTGTTTCTGCAGGATCTTTATCTTACTTTAATAGGTGAATACGACCGTAATGTGATTCCAACACGGCATCAGGATAACGCCGGAGAGTTTTGGCTGAATACCTGATGAAGAACAAAAAACAGCGTCCGAAAATAAGGCCGGTTAAAAAGAGTGCTTAGTTTAGTTAGCGCTCCTTTTTAAGGTTAGAAAAAGGAAGTGGATCGGCACTGATTTCTGCATGCAGTTGCCTTTTCTTGTAAATATCAATGGCCATGTAGAGGGCCTTTTTGAAGGAAAGCTCGTTGGCAATATTTTTACCGGCAATTTCGTAACCAGTGCCATGATCGGGGCTGGTGCGGACATAATTTAGCCCTGCGGTAAAATTAACCCCTTCGTTGAAACAAATTGTTTTAAAGGGAATAAGTCCCTGGTCGTGGTACATGGCCAGTATGCCATCAAACTGCCGGTACGCGCCGCTGCCAAAAAATCCGTCGGCAGAATAAGGCCCATAGATTAGTGCGTTTAAATTACCGCAGGCTGCAATTGCCGGCACAATGATTTCGGTATCTTCTTTACCAATAACCCCGTTATCTCCAGCATGTGGATTTAATCCCAATACCGCAATTTTCGGTTTTCGGATTCCGAAATCCTTTTGAAGCGAGGTGTAAAGTTGTTTTATTTTTTTCGAAACGACATCAACACTCAGCATAGCTGTCACTTCCTTTACCGGAACATGGCCGGTAACCAGCGCCACACGAAGTCCGTTATCGGAACATAAAATCATTAGTGGTTCGCCGCCAAGCACTGCCCCCAGAAACTCGGTGTGCCCAACAAATTTAAACTCATCGCTTTGTACATTGTTTTTATTGATGGGTGAGGTTACCAGCGCGTCAATCTTGTTTTCTTTCAGGGCCTCGGTTGCCTTTTGCAACGAAATAAAAGCGTACTTCCCACCAACCGGGGTTGATTTTCCCATTTCAATATTTACTTCTTCCTCGTAACAGATAAATACATTTACCTTCTTAGGATTGAGTTGCGACAGGTCGCGCAAGGGATTAAAACTAAATTCCTCAAACCCCAGCACCTTGCGGTAATACGAAACTGTTTTTTGTGAACTGAAAAGAACAGGCGTGCATATTTCGGTGATACCGGGCTCCATAAGTGTTTTAAGAACCACTTCCAGTCCTATTCCGTTTATGTCGCCCTGCGTAATGCCAACAATTAGTTTAGTATCGCTCATGGTTATTTTATACCGTATTTATTTTTGTAACGTAAGTAGAGTTCGGTTTGTTTATTAAACAGCGTTACCGGTTTTCCGCCGATAAATGCCATCACAATGTTGTTTGATTTCATATCCAGGACATCGCCGGTACTTACAATCAATGAAGCGAGCTTGCCGCTTTCGAGGGTTCCCAGTTCATTTTCCACGCCAAGAATGCGGGCCGCATTCAGGGACACAGCGGCAAGCGCTTCTTCCCTGTTAAGACCATAGGCAACTGCTGCACCTGCGTTAAAGGCAAGATTACGGCTCTGCATGGCTTCCATATCGCCTTCCAACTGCAGACAAAACAACACGCTGTCTTTTTGCAACAAGTAGGGAAGCCGGTAAACAATGTCCACATCATCGTCGGCATTATCCGGCAAATCAAGAATGCGGTTCAGCATCACCGGTACACGATTTTTTTTGAGTACATCCGTAATGCGGTAACTTTCTTTTCCGCCAACAATTACCGGTTTTTGAATGCCATATTTTTTTGCGAAAGCAATGGCGCTGAGCATATCTTTTACTTTGTCGGCGTGCAAATACAAATTGGCCTTTCCTTCAAACACCTTCCGCATGGCTTCCATTCTCAGGTTTTTTTCGGAGGTTTTTTCGGTTGCGCAATAAGCGCGGGCATCGGCAATAAATTTTTCCAGTCCTGCCAGTTCTTCATCGTACTTTTTGTTGGCAGCCTTTGTCGTTCCTTCTTCCTCATTAAACCTTACGGTGTGCGTATGCGGAAAATTAACATGTACACCATCATCGGCTTTCAACACGGCATCTTCCCAGTTCCAACCCTCGAGTGCCATCACCGACGACTGGCCGCTGATAAGGCCGCCACGGGGTGTGGCCTGTGTGTAAAGCACGCCGTTGGTTTTAATTGTAGGTACGATCAGATTATCGGTGTTATACGCAATCAATGCCCGGATATGAGGATTTACCGCTCCCACTTCAGCAAAATCGCGCGTTGCACGTACAGCCTCTGCATCGTGAAGTCCCAATACATTGTTACAGTTTATAAGCCCAGGATACACATGCTTACCTGACAGATCAATAATTGTATCGTACGCCAGACGGTTAATGCGGATGTTGCGTACATCCAGCACTTCCTTTATGCGGTTTTTTTCAATTACAATTAAACTGCCTTCAATCACCTGGCCGTTTCCGATGTGCGCTACGCCGTTCATCAGCGCGGTGAGCCCGGTTTTATTCTGAGCTGTGCCATCCAGAATGGCCGCAAGAAACATGAATATGATCGCTTTTTTTCTCACGCTATCTTAAACCGGTTTGTGATTCGTCAACACCTTCCAGTGTATTGCAATGATACAGCCGTTGTTGTTTGCCCGAAGGCTTCACCGTTTTACCACCCTTTTGTTTTTCAGCCAACAACTTTGCAATAATCCTCGCTCTCTCGCTTTTAATATAATCGCGTAGTTTAGCATCCTCATCCCTGTCAAAATAAATCTGCCCGTCAATCATTGTTTTGTCGGCTTTGGCATACACGCTCAACGGATGATCGGTCCAAAGCACAAGGTCGGCCACTTTACCTGCTTTAATGGTTCCCACCTTGTCATCAATGTGCAGCATTTTTGCCGGATTCAGTGTGGCGAGCTTCAACGCTTCTGTTTCGGTAAGCGCGCCGTATTTTACCGACTTGGCAGCCTCCTGATTTAATCGTCGGGCCATTTCGGCATCATCACTGTTTACACAGGTATTCACTCCCGCTTTTGTGAGGATGGCCGCATTGTAAGGGATGGCATCCATTACTTCATTTTTGTAAGCCCACCAGTCGGCAAACGTGGAAGCGTTTACCCCGTGTGCTTTCATTTTATCGGCCACCTTGTAGCCTTCGAGGATGTGTGTAAACGTGTTTACTTTAAAACCAAAACTATCGGCCACATGCATCAGCATATTGATTTCGCTTTGCACATAACTGTGGCAGGTAATGAATCGTTTTTTATTTAAAATCTCAGCCAGGGCATCCAGTTCAAGATCGCGCCTCATCACCTCTTTATTATTGCCGGCTGCATTGGCCTGCATTTGTTTATCGTATTCGCGGGCCCGGGTAAAAAAATCAACGTAAACCTGTTCAACACCCATGCGGGTTTGCGGAAAACGAACCACACTAAAATCGCCCCAGTTACTTTGTTTAACATTTTCGCCGAGCGCAAATTTTATAAAGCCATCGGCTTTGTCGTACTTCATTTCTTCGGGCCCATGCCCCCAGCGTAACTTAATAAGGGCGCTTTGTCCGCCAATGGGGTTGGCTGAGCCATGAAGCAATTGTGCGGTTGTAACACCACCCGAGAGTTGCCTGTAAATATTAATATCTTCTGGGTTAATCGCGTCGCCCATCCTTACCTCTGCACTGCTTGCCTGAGCGCCTTCATTTACGCCTCCGCTAAGCGCGATGTGACTATGTTCATCAATAATGCCAGGGGTAAGGTGTTTCCCTTTTGCATCAATAATTTTGGCGAATGCGGCTTTTGGCACATCAATGTTTGGCGCCACACGCACAATTTTTCCATCTACTATATAAACGTCATGTTCTTTGAGTACCGTATCACCCAGGTTGGTCCAAACTGTTGCGTTTTTTATAAGAATAGCCGAATAACGGTTTTTGAATTTGTTCCAGGCTTCTTTGAATAATTTTCCCTGTTCGGGCAAAGGCTCGCCATAGGCGCTGAAGGGATAAATTACTTTTCCAAGATCTTTGGGAGCCGTTTTTGTTTCGGGGGTTTTTGCTTTGGCGGTGTCAACCGCGCCTTCAAAGCTCATTTTAAAAGCAAACCACTCTCCGTTGCCCCACTGGCCGCGGCCATCGAAGCTTTTGTTCTGACCATCGTAAGTGCCATTCAGGCGGGCTGTATTTACAGAATCATATCCGAATGTAAAATTAATAAAGCTGTGGTTAAAGGTATAATTCAGGTTCTTTTTACTGGTATCTACTTTTATCTGTGCTTTGGGTTTTGCCACATCGCCCGAAAATTTTACTTTGTATTTACGGTCACCCGCCTCCAATACATAATTTCCACGAATGTCGGGCATATTAATGTCGGCGTAAATGTCGGCATCGCCCGCTACCCAATGTTGAAGTATATTGCAATCCTCATCAAAAACAGGTTTGCTGCAAATAAAAAAATTGGCAAAATATCCTTTGCGCAGGGCGCCAATCCTGTTTTGCGCGTTTACACAGGTGGCTGGGTTAATGGTTAATGCGCGCAAAGCGGCTTTTTCGGTAAGTCCGTACTGAACCGCTTTACGAAGGTTTTTAAGGAAGGAACTTTTTTCTTTGAGGTCAGCACTGGTAAGGCAAAAAAACATCTCCTCTTTCTCGAGCACGGCTGCATTGGCAGGAGCCAGTTCCCAGTGTTTTAATTCGGCCAGACTCACATTTTCGGCTTCATAAGGATCTTCCACATCATAAGCATCCGGAAAATTAAGAGGAACGATAAACCGCAAACCGGTTGCTTTTAAATCGGAGGCCCGCTGATACTCGTTGCCGCTACCTTTAATAATATAATTGATCCCGAACTCGCTTCCAATTTTTGCTGCACGCAGGGCATTGTATTTATCATTGGCTTCAAAAATCTGCGGCAGGTTGGAAAGCCTGCTCAACTCTTCCAGACTGATGTTGTATTCGGTTTTGGTTTTGGAAGCGGCGTACCACTGGGCATCGTAATAGGTTTGCCTGAGGAGTGCAATGGATCCTACCAGCGAGCTTGGATAATCCTGTGTGGAGGTGCCTTTGCTGAATGAATAAAATGCTGCGGCTCTGTCGGTAATAATGCTTTCGTTTTCTTTCGTTTTATTGAGGTTTAGCAGCACTCCGGTTCCTCTTACTATACCATCCTTGCCATGCGACAACACAGTGCCAAAGCCCGATTTACGAAGTTCTTCGGCTTTTTCAGCGTTGTGCACCAGAAGCTTATGGGCATCCACATTAGGCCGCAAGGCCTGGTTCCAGCCAAACGCGCCTTTTACATTGCTCTCCATTTGCGGTCGGCGGTGTTCGCGGTGTTCCGCTTTGACGGGTGGCAGACCGTAATCGCTGTAAAGGTCTATAAAGGAGGGGTAAATGTATTTTCCTTTCACATCGGTAACCACGGCATTTTTTGGCACCTCCGTTTTTTCGCCGGCAAACAACACCTTTCCGTCCTGTATGAGCAAAACGCCGTTTTTTATCAGCGTTTCGGGATCCGACTGAATGTTGGCATTAATAAATGCGTAAACAACGTGATTGGGGCTTGGGGCCCCATTGGCCGGAAAAGTGCTTTGTGAAAAAAGGACATTACTCCATAAAAAAGTGAGAACGAGATATAGTTTATTTTTTTTCACGAACGTTCAAATTTAATCAGTTTTGGCAAATCAACCGGCGGCGGCCAAGTTTTTATTGTTTGCATATATTGTTAATTTTACCGGAAAAACTTTCACCATGTACAAAGGATTTCTTCACACGCATTACCTTGTTGTAATCATATTCCTGCTCATTTATGTTGTAAAAACCATTTTGTTGCTAAGCGACAAAAAGGAACTGCTGGCCAGTTTCACCAAAAAAACACGCATTGTTGAAATGATCGTAAGTGCCTTGTTCCTTATCACGGGGATTTACCTGACGATGCATCTGCCTTTTCAGGGCAAATACGATTATTTGTTCTACATAAAAGTATGCATGGTTCTGGCATCAATTCCCATTGCCATTATTGGCTTTAAAAGAGGTAATAAAATACTGGCCGCGCTTAGCCTGCTGTTGATTACCGGAAGTTTTGGTATAGCCGAGGTGTATGTAAAAAAGAAAAACGTTCCGAAAGATGCGTTAGCAGCCGCCCCCACTACCGATGCAAAAGCTGGCTACGAGGGTCGCTGCGGCATGTGTCATGGCGTTGATGGCAAACTGGGTATGGCCGGCGCCAAAGATATTTCGGCTACCATGCTTGATGCCGCAACAATTAAAGATATTATCCTGCACGGAAGAAACTCGATGATGCCCGTTATTGGCGTTGAAGACGAAGAAGCAGCCCTGATTGCCGATTACGTTTTCACCACGATCCGTAAGGGCCCTTCACCCGGCCTTACACCGGCAGGAACAATGCCCGATTCGGTGAAAACCGGAAACTAAAAAATGAAATCTGAACCACGATCAACCGCCGCACCACAGCACGTTTGCATTCTGGTAGGTGTTATCAATAAATTGCAGGACGATGGCATGTCGAAGGAATACCTTGATGAACTTGCCTTTCTTGCCGAAACCTATCATCTTAAAACCATTCGCTCCTTTACACAGCGTCTTGAAAAGCCCGATAAATCAACATTTATAGGCAAGGGTAAGGTCATGGAGATTAAGGATTACGTAAAAGAGAACCATATTGACGTGGTGATTTTTGACGATGAGTTGTCGCCGTCGCAGCAGCGTAACCTGGAAAAAGAATTCGGAAAAAAGATACTTGACCGCACCACGCTGATACTTGAAATATTTGAACAACGGGCGCAAACCGCGCACGCCAAAACGCAGGTTCAACTGGCGCAGTACCAGTATCTGCTACCCCGGCTTACAGGTATGTGGACGCACCTTGAACGGCAACGCGGCGGCACGGGAACGCGCGGCGGTGCCGGCGAGAAGGAGATAGAAACCGATCGCCGTATTATACGCGACAAAATTGCCCTGCTAAAAGAAAAGCTGCGTGAAATAGACCGGCAAATGGCCACCCAGCGTAAAAACAGAGGTGAACTGATTCGTGTGGCACTGGTTGGATATACCAATGTTGGCAAAAGCACCATTATGAACATGCTCAGCAAAAGCACTGTGTTTGCTGAAAATAAACTCTTTGCAACACTCGACACCACAGTGCGCAAGGTAACCCTTGATAATCTTTTTTTCCTGCTGAGCGATACCGTTGGTTTTATCAGAAAGCTTCCCACCCAATTGGTTGAAAGCTTTAAATCAACGCTTGACGAGGTGCGCGAGGCTGATTTGCTGGTGCACGTGGTGGACATTTCGCATAAAAATTTTGAAGAACACATCCATGTTGTGAAACAAACCCTTCTCGAAATAGGCGCCGGAAACAAGCCGGTGATTCTGGTTTTTAATAAGACCGATGCGTTTACTTATACCCATAAAGATGAAGACGATCTGAGTCCTTCAACAAAAGAAAACATGCCCCTTGAGGAGGTGAAAAAAACCTGGATGAAGGGACTCAACAATCCCTGCATTTTTATCAGTGCGCAAACCAAAGACAACGTTGATGAATTAAAAAAGACGCTTTATGATCTAGTAAAGGAGCTTCATGTGAAACGATACCCTTACCACAACCTGCTTTATTAAATGCAAGCCCCCGTGTTTGAATACGCCACCCTTCAGCACCTTGAACGAATTGTTGCCACCTACAATTCAACAGTACCCTCACGCCTTGTAACAGCCGACCTTGAGCCGGTAAGCGTGCAAAGCAAACAAGCCTGGTTTGAAGCGCACAATCATACAAACCGTCCGTTATGGATCGTAAAACAAAACGATGTTTACGCCGGCTGGATGAGCTTTAATTCATTTTACGGCCGACCGGCTTACGACGGGACTGCAGAGGTAAGCATTTATCTGGAAGAACGGGCCCGGGGAGCAGGACTTGGAAAAGCATGCCTGCAAAAAGCCATTGAAGAAGCCCGCAGCCGGGGCATTCACAGCCTGCTCGGTTTTATTTTTGGACACAATACGATGAGCCTGAAATTATTTTACGGCTACGGATTTGAAAAATGGGCCCATCTGCCCGCAGTAGCAAACATGGATGGGGTGATGCGTGACCTTTTGATTCTGGGTTTAAAGACCTGATGCAGCGTCATTCAAAACATGTTTCTCGTAGTAACCTCGTTACTTCTTTTTCCGGGTCAGAAAAATTTTTGTAGTGATAATAATGTCTCCGCTTGCTGTAGAACTGCTGGTTAATTCGTAGCCCTGCCGCAACAGTTCCTGAAGTTCCTTCTGGATAATTTTCCCGTTCTCCTCAGCCCCGTCACCATCGTAGCGCAGCTTGGTAAGCTCAACGGTCTTGGTCGTCTGGTCAGGATACGTGATCTTCATATACGAATCAATACCTCCACCGGCCAATTTCTCCTGTATCTGTATGTAAACAAGCTCGGTATTTTGAGAAAAAGAGGTCAATGCCAACGCCAGAGCAAAAGCGAATGTAAGTACAAGATTTTTTTTCATAGTGGCAGAATATTATTTCAAAGTTAATTGAATATTACAATGCATAAAACGGATTTATTGCCTTTTACCTATCGTAATTATGGTTTGCGGGTATTAAGCATGTTGTACGTTGTATGGACCCGTTGCTTTTATTTTGATCCGCAATTATAAAGCAGCAGTGATTCAACGCGCCCCTTCTGGCCCAGGTCTTTGGCCCTTTGCCATTCCTGGCAGGCAGCATTCATGTCCTTCAAGCGTGCCAGAATTTCGCCCCGTCGTAAATGAAACCATTCCCCATCCGGTTCAAACAGCAGGGCTGTATCAATATCCCTGAGTGCTTCCGGATATTTACCCATCTTGTCGTAAATATAAGAGCGCACTTCAAAATAATCATAGGGCAGGTCCAGCACAGGCCAGTCCTCGGCCATGGTTAATGCAGTGCTCAGGTTTTTAAGCGCTTCTTCATAATCCATCAGTTCGTAAGCCTGAATGACACTTTTTTCAAAATAGGCCGAGTAGGTATAAGGATAGCGTTTTATTACCTCGTCGTAATCGGCTAATGCCTTACGGTATTCGTGTAACTTCTGGTAAACGCCTGCCCTTACATATACGGCCGTTGGATCGTTTAAAGAAACCGCTACCGCTGAGTTGGCATACTGAAGTGCCTTTTCAGAATTGCCCTTGATTCCGTACAACCGCGCCATTGCACCAAGCACCGTAAATGATGAAGGTTTCGAGCCCAGTATGTATTCATATTCGGTGATAGCCTTGTCGTTTTCTTTAAGGTACGCATAACACCTGGCGCGGCACGAGCGTGCAAAGAGGTTGGAGGGGTCAATCTCTATTGTTTTGTCGAAATATTTAATAGCGTCCATTGCGTGATCGGAGCCCTTGTGCATTTCCTTTACGCCTTTTACATAATTGCTTTCAGCCTCCACCCGTTTAAGCCAATCGGGCGAAACCTTCGCATGCGTTGTTTTAAGATCACAGGGTGCCACACCGGATTTAGGCATATAAAATTTTTCACCCAGATCCATTAACATCTGTTCATCTGCACAAGCGCCCTGTAAATCACCAAGTCTGAGATATGCCTCAATCCGGTTTTTATAAAGCCATTTTTCGTCGGGAAACAACAAAATAGAATTGCTGGTACATTCCAATTCATCACGATATTGCTTAACCGCTTTGTGCGACACCGCCTTTGAGACATATAAAATACGGGCATAGTAGCGCTCATCAAACAAACGGTTGTTCACCAAAGTCAGGCACGAATCCATGTATTTAAGCGCCGCAACCGTATCGCCCTGCTTTAATTTTATTTCAGAAAATTTAAGCTGCACGGCATCGTCTGTGCGTCGCTGCCGTACAATGTTATAGTAACAGTCGCTGAAACGGGTATCGTTGTGGAGCTTTTTGCAAATTTCGGCAATGCAACTGGTTACCATTGGGTAGTTGTCGCTAATGGAGAGCGCTTTGCGCACATCCTGCCAGGCTCCGTCTGCATCACCCAGCTCGGCACGGCACTTGCCCCGATACACGCAAAAAGACGAATTAGGGCGCATCATGCAAAAACGGTTATAAAGCAGAAGTGCTTTTTTACGAAAGCCTGCCTGATGCAACACATAGGCTTTAACACCTATGTACCTGAAATAATTTGAATCAATGACAGCGGCCTGATTCAGGAACTCCATGCGTTTGTCATAATCACGTTCATCCATAGCAGCAGATAAGAGGCTCTCCATGCTGGCAAGGTTATCCGGCGAAATTGTCTGCGCCAGGAACCTTTCATTTTGTATCAGTAATACAAGTGCTATTGCAAGTCTGTAAAAATTCTTCATGAGGTTCAGGTCTTTGATTTAACGATTTGCCGCGTGCAATAATAACTGTCGGCCCTCAGCGTGATGATATAAACACCTGTTTTGTAGGCAGTCATGTCGAACTTTAGTTCGTGGCCACCCTTCTTAAAATCCTTGTTCACCAGGGTTTCAATATAGTCGCCCGAAAAATTGTATATATCAATCCGGGCCTTCATATCGGTTTCAAGATTAAACGAAAGCATGGATACGGTGGAGCAAGGGTTTGGATTAACAGCAATTTTTAATTCGTACTTCCCCTTATTATTCCATATTTTACCCAACTCGGCTGTAGAAACGGTTCCGGTGGCGCCGGCTCCATGTTTTGGAGTGTATCCCGCTGGCGCAGCCGTAGAGCCCGACACAGCCACCGGCTTAGAGGCAACAGGAGGAACCGGATTCGTACGATCGAGCCACATTTCGCTGTGATCGTCACAAAGTCCGTAATCGTTGGAAGCGTAGCCTTTATAATCAATGCTCAGCAGCGTACTTTTCGCACCACCGGGTTTTATCTGCATTTCACCCGAGCGAAGGCACCATACCGTGTTTTCGGCGTTTATCTTTTCGCTTATGATTTCATATTCTTCAAACTGAAAGCGGTCGCCCAGCACAATCCCGCGAATCTTCATTTCACCCACACTGTTGTCGAGTTTGTCTTTTATGTAGGAAGTTCCAGAAACCATATTGCCTTCCTGCCTGAGTTTGAATGAAACTTCAAATTTGTCAACGATGTAACTTTTGGTGCGATCATACTCCACTTCTTCCCCACTCCAATCGCCGCTTATGTTTAAACCACTTGTATCGGATACATTATACAATGGTGAAGCCGTGAGTTTTGAAAGTTCGGGTACCGTTGTTTGCGCGCACAGTGTGGCTGTGTATCCGGCAAAAAACAGAACCGTTAAAGGTTTAATCATCTGGTTAAGTTTAGGGTTACAAATTACAAAAAATTGTTTAAGAAAAATTACACTCGCATCACCCCACATGAAACATTTCACAGGCGCTGCAGCTCTGTTTTAAACTCCAGAAAATCATTAAGGCCCGCACCAGGATTAAGCCACAGCACCTCCACCGTATTATTTATTTTTTCGCTGCGTATCGGGGCAGTATTTCCAGGCCATTTATACTTATATCTTGTTATCACCCCCATTACT
>CALMNJ010000686.1 GCA_937868675.1 uncultured Bacteroidota bacterium
GCCATTCAGGCAGCCGTTGAGAAATTCTTCGGTAAAGTTCCGAACAGGAGCGTAAATCCTGATGAAGTGGTAGCCCTTGGCGCTGCGATTCAGGGTGGTGTGCTTACCGGAGAGGTAAAAGACGTGTTGTTGCTTGACGTAACACCACTTTCGCTCGGAATTGAAACAATGGGCGGAGTGTTCACAAAACTGATCGAGTCGAACACCACGATACCAACCAAAAAATCTCAGGACTTTAGCACGGCGGCCGATAATCAGCCTTCTGTACAAATCGTGGTATTTCAGGGCGAGCGCCCAATGGCCCGTGATAACCGTAAACTGGGCGAATTTAATCTGGACGGAATTCCGCCCGCACCCCGTGGTGTTCCGCAAATTGAAGTAACATTTGATATTGACGCTAACGGTATTTTGAATGTAAGCGCCAAGGACAAGGCAACCGGAAAGTCGCATAACATACGTATTGAAGCCAAAAGCGGACTTAGCCAGGAAGAGATTGAGCGTATGAAGCGTGAAGCGGATGCCAACGCTGAAGCTGATAAAAAAGCGAAGGAAGAAGCAGAGAAGATCAATGAGGCCGACTCCATGATTTTCCAGACTGAAAAACAACTGAAAGAGTTTGGCGATAAAATCCCTGCTGAAAAGAAGGGAGCCATTGAAAGCGCCTTAACCGATTTGAAGTCGGCACACGCCTCGCGCGATCTTGCAAAAATAAGCGCGGCCATCACCGGCATGAACACTGCCTGGCAGGCCGCCAGCGAAGATATGTACAAGGCACAGCAACAGGCCGGACCGCAAAGTGGTTCTGGCAATACGGGCGCCGGCCAACAACAAGGCAATGCGGGACAAGGTGGCGGCAACACTGAAAATGTAACCGATGTTGATTTTGAGGAAGTCAAATAACATCGCTGTAACTTAACTTAACCATAAAAATATCCCTCCGCCAAAAACGGGGGGATTTTTTTGTATGGGGTTGACTTAATATAAAAAATTATATATGTTTGATATAAAGTTGTATCCCAGGCACAAAAAAACAGATTAACTTAACTAATCCTATGGAGTCCAGAAACCATAAAATAAACGGGGCATAATCCGAAAGGCCACAAGAGTAGGAAACCAAAAAATAAAACTATGAACTGGTATTTAAAGGTATTTAAACAGTATGCTGACTTCAATGGGAGAGCAAGGCGCAAGGAATATTGGATGTATTTCCTTTTTAATTTGATTTTTTTGATAGTGGCCACTATTTTGGATAGTTCACTGGGCACTAATTTTAAACCCTTGCCATATGGCGCAATTTATTTGCTATACGCATTGGTTACTTTAGTTCCCTCATTGGCGGTGGCTGTGCGAAGGCTGCATGATACCGGTAAAAGCGGCTGGATGATTCTTGTATGCCTGATCCCAATTATTGGTGGTATTTGGTTGCTTGTGCTTATGGTTACCGAAGGCAATACCGGTGAAAATAAATATGGGCCCGATCCCAAAGCGGCATAATAACATAATCACAGTTAAGTGCATCCCTCCGCCAAAAAGGGGGGGATTTTTTTTAATATTGTAATTAGAATGTTCGCATTACATCATGTTGAAAAACCCCAAACCCGGGGTGTACTTCGGCAATTTTTAGGGAGAGAGTACTTCATATTAAAGCGCCGGATGCAATGGTGGTCTAAAAATACCCGCTTTGCAAAATCTATTACCGGTGCCAGTTTTCAGCACGTTGTCATTACACACAAAACCATGCTTCTGAGGCCTTTGAAAGGCGTGGAAATGTATCTTCAGCACAATAAAATTACCAATTTGCGCCTGGCCATTGCTAAAATAAATGGCACGGTAGTAAAACCCGGCGAGGTATTTTCACTCTGGAAACTGGTGGGGCGCCCCACAAAGGCAAAAGGTTACCTTGAAGGACTGGTATTGAAGAATGGAAAAATAACAAAAGGTACTGGTGGCGGCCTTTGTCAGCTGGGCAATTTACTTTACTGGATGGTACTGCATACCGAGTTAACTATTACGGAAAGATGGCGGCATGGGTTTGATGTTTTTCCGGATGCCAACCGCACTATTCCCTTTGGCTGCGGCGCAACGCTTTCGTACAATTATGTTGATTTTCAACTGCTAAATGACACAGGCAACGAGTACGAAATAAAATTATGGCTTGACGAAACACACCTCTGGGGGCAAATTACATGTAATAACGAAGTTCAAGTTCATTACAGAATAGAAGAAACCGATCACTTGTTTACACGCCAGATGTGGGGAGGTTATACCAGGCATAACAAAATTTGGAGGCATAAAATGAGCAACAAGGGCAGTCAGGAGGCCAGCGAACTAATTGCTGAAAATCATGCGATTATGATGTACACACCTTTTATAAGTGACTGAATGTTTTTATTGAATCCATAAATTAAATGTTCCTTGGTATGGCCTTAAAAATTCAAATCATAAGCGATTTGCACCTCGAGTTTGGCTACAGCGAGCTTGATTTTGGACAAGCGGATCTTTTAATACTGGCCGGGGATGTACACACGGGCGTTTGGGGGCTTGACTGGATTCTGGATTCAATAAAGGATGTACCGGTAATTTATGTTTTGGGTAATCATGAATACTACCGGCAGGCGCACCCAAAGCTTCTTTACAAACTACAGGAAAAAGCAAAAGGAACGAATGTGCATTTGCTCGAGAATGCGTCGTTGGTGATTGATGGTATCAGATTTCATGGTACTACACTTTGGACTAATTTCGAGTTGTTTGGCGATCCGCGGGTTGCCGGTTATCATTGCCAGCAGCATATGAACGATTATAAACTGATACGGCGTTACCCCTCCTATTCAAAAATGCGTTCGGTTGATATTTATAACCTGCATAAAAACAGCTGTCACTGGCTTAAAGAAAGCCTGCTATCGAGTAAAGAGAAAAAGAATGTGGTAATAACTCATCATGCCCCCAGTAAAAAATCCTTACCGCTGCATCGCATAAACGATTTACTTTCGTCGGCATATGCTTCAGACCTGGAAGATTTAATTCTTGAAACCATGCCCCAGTTGTGGGTGCATGGTCACATCCACTCCTGCAGCGATTATGTTGTTGGCAGCACCCGCATTATTTGTAATCCACACGGATATATTGGTGAACCATACAATGGCCATCAAAAGAGACTAATTGTTGAGGTATGACCTTTCCAAATTTTAGTTTTCTAATATCTGGAAGAGGCCCTGTAAAATTATTTTCGGGGAGTGTTTTGTATGTAATTAAGCAACAGGGTTTCATAAACGTGTATTCCCTGATCAAGGGCTTTAAGCGGAATTTTTTCATTGGCGGCATGCACGCTTTCCATCATGGATTCATTCAGTTCGAATGGCAGGAAACCAAAGGCTGGGATATTTACACTGCGGAAGTAGCTATTATCGGTTGTGGCAGGAAATAGAACTGGGATTACATGGGCTTTTGGAAATACACTTTGAATAGCAGCCGAAGCTTTGTCAAAATTTTCGTCGGCTATGCTGGCCTCGGCCGTTGGCGATTCGTCAAGCACTGTAATACGGATACGCGGATCAATAATCCTGAAAAGAAGTTTCATAAAAAATGGCTTTTCGCTGCGGTGTGGAAGCAGGCGGCAGTCGTAGTAAGCTGCGGCCAATTGCGAGACCTGGTTTACCGGCCCTTTGGGGTTATCAAGACGCGTGAGTTCATACGAATTGGAAACAAGAACTTTCAGCGCCTCATTGCTCTTTACGATTTGCTTACGGAAAGGCTTAAACACCCACCAGTCGAAATGTTTGAGCACAAAACCGCGTGTTCCTCCCATTATTTTACCGAGTTCCCTGAAACTGCGTTTGGCACTGTGATCAATAATAATGCGGCGCTCCGTGTTTTCAATTTTATTGATGGCGCGCAGTAAAATTTTGTTTGCCGTTTTTTCGCCGGCCGCCGAACCATGCCCTCTTGACTTTACACGGGCTTCCAGTTTAATCCAAAGACACTTTTTTTCGGCATTTGAAACGAAAAAACATAATTCTTCAGGTTTACCCGGCACCACATGAGTTAGCCCGCCACCGCCTTCGCCAAACACCACCAGTGGATTGAGCACACGGAGCATTGCGGGTTCCGTAATTAAAGCAGCGCCGTTGTGGCCACCGCTTTCTTCGCCCGAAACACAGAGCATCACAAAATTGTATTTCAAAACCGTACTATCGGCTTTTGCCCGTAGCGATTTAAGCGCATACAATTGCATAATGGCGAGGCCTTTCATGTCAAGGACTCCGCGACCATACAAGGTGTCGTTTAATATTGTGCCCTCAAACGGCTGATATTTCCACCCTTCTTCATTGGCCGGAACCACGTCCAGATGGTTGAGTAACACCACTGTTTTTTTTGTTTTATCGAAGGCAAACGCCGAGGCCATGAAGTTAAATGTGGAGTCGCCGTCAGAAAAAACATGGGTGTAAAGTCCGGATTGTCTGCAAAGATCAAGCAGATAATTTCCGGCCGGTTTTTCGTTGCCCGAAATACTTTTGATGCGAATAAAGTCGGAGAGGGTTTTTTGAGCAGAAGTCTGAGCAGATATCAGGGCAGGGCAGAGGCAAAACAAAATAAAAGCTGGTGGGTAACGCCGTGGCAGCCAGTTTGCGCTATTGAGAAGGAAACGCAAGGGTTTAATCCAGAAGGCGCTTTATGACGCGCAGGGTGTGTGAATATTTTTTCATGTCGTCGTTATAAATACCGTAGTGATCAAAGCGTTCAATCTTAACGCAACCACTGGCATGTATAATACGCTCATTGTCGAGCAAAATACCTACGTGTACAATCCTGCCTTCTTCATTATCAAAAAAAGCGAGGTCGCCTGCCTGTGCTTCTTCCACAAAGCTAAGCGGCGCGCCAAGCTCAACCTGCTGATGTGCATCGCGCGGCAATTTGTAGCCGTTAAGTTTGTATACCAGTTGTGTAAAACCGCTACAGTCAATTCCAAGCGGGCTTTTTCCACCCCACAGATAAGGGGCATTAAGGAACATGGCGGCGGTGTTTAAGATTTCGCTGGCGGTTTGTTTGTGCATGGTTTGGCTCTTACCGTCGAAGCCAAACACCCAGCTGTCAAAACTGCATGTGTCGTTTTTAAGGAAGGGTAACACCGCCCCCAGAGTAACCGGAAAGGTTATCTGCTGAAGCTTGTTGGTAATAGGATGGATGAAATTTCGGCAAAGTGGTGCTTCGTGTTTCTGGAGGTGAGCAAACGTAGCTGACGAGATGCGGGCGTGTTGACGGGCGCTGATCCAGCATTCGTAGCCGTCATACGCAATGCATATCTTAAGCCAGTTGTCGGTGCTTTCGAGCACGGTGTAATGGTCGCCAAAAAGGAGCTGCGTTACCATTTCGCTGGCTCCGGAGGGTTCTTTGCGCGCGGGTACTACGCTGAGCAAACAAATGCCACAATGCATGGCTTAAAAATAATGAAAATACGGTGAATGAAATGGAGCTGGAGGCTGGGTTACAAACAGCCCGTTTCGCAAAACTTTAAGCTCGCAAAACCTGCATTCGGGAGTAACGGTTCGCTGCTTCAATCAGGTGAGGGCGCCTTAACGGTTGATGAGCTTGAGATCAAAGAACCGTTTTGCGTTGACTCGCGAGGTGAAGGAATACTGGTACATCTTCAGTTTATGTTGGAAGGCTGTTTAATATAGTAAATGAATTCCATTAAAGGAGCTTCAGCAAATCAACAACAGCCTGGGTTGACCCGGTTTTTCAATAGGGGCGCGGTGAACGCATGGAAGAACCTTGCTTTCCGGATGGTCAACCGCCAGTCTCCAAAGGTGCCCGGGGCCCATACTTACCGGACTTGCACCGGGCAGGGCTTCATAGTGCAGGTCGTAAAAATGTTCGCTGAGGAATGCCTCAAAATCTTCTTCCGGGCCGTTATAGCGCCTTTTGAGTTCACTCCGGATGTGCGGAATGCGTACTTTCTTAATAGCGCCGTCGTTTGGCAGTATTTGGCTGGATTCGCCATAGTAAGTGCACAAAAAAGTGCTGGTAGGTATGGGCGCGCGATCGGCGTGGAAGGAATACACATCGGTAGGGAAAAAAGCGTTGGTTTCGTCTCGCTGGTAGTTTCGAATCAAATTGAGCACGGGAGATGCTCCGTATACATTAAGTAGTTCCAGATCGTTTAAAATAACTTCGCGGGCCATTTGCCCATGTTGGCTAAGGCGCAGTTCCTGCAAGGCTTTTGGTTCAATAACCACTAAGTTTTCAGTAAGTTCAATGGCATTAACAATTTCCGAAAAGTCGCCCGGTAGCTCGCGCTGCCAGCATAGAGCATTGATATTTCCGATAAAAGGAGTAGAAACAAGGTCATGAAAATTTGTGACACATCGAATTTGATTTTGAACAGCCAACAGGTCAAACATGGTTTAAAAGTAATCATTTAAGAAAAGAGCGAGTAAACCATTTAAAATGCGGAGATGGAGCCGATTTTTTTCTCAAAAAATATTGAGTGCTTTGATTTAATATGGGAATTGTTTCAATGAGGTACTGCCCTTATTGTTGAATCTGCCGGCATTCCCCCCTGCGCTCAGGTAAACCTGGCTTGGGCTCAAAATAAAAAAAAACAGCTATTGCT
>CALMNJ010000687.1 GCA_937868675.1 uncultured Bacteroidota bacterium
TTGGTTTACTATAAAGTTACTGCAATCACAGGCCAGCATTGGAAAAAGATATAACCATTTGGGGGATTTATGGGGGATTTTTTTCATTTAAATGGATTTTAAACAGATAGTAAAGATTTGAGTTAAGATAGCTGAAAGCCTTGTCAGTAAAGGAATTTAAAGGAAACTGAAATAATTCATCAAAATCATTAAACAGTCCCCCCCTGACCGCAAATACATGCAAAAATCCCGCTAAGGCGGGATTTTTTGTGTTTTACGGAGCGTCGAAAGCAACGCTTTCGAAAGTGCAGTAAAACACAAAAAACAGGATGCGAAGCAGACTGATTTTTGCATGTTGACTCTGGGACAATATGGGGATCAACGGAGTTAATCCCAAAAGTGTATTATTAAAAGAGTAAAACACAAAAAACAGGATGCGAAGCAGACTGATTTTTGCATGTTGACTTTGGGACAATACGGGGATCAACGAAATTAATCCAAAAAAAATCTAAGCCGTACCGGGGGTTCGCTTGCACACCTGCCGGCTCGAACATGCACCGCATGTTCGCCCTCCCCCTGACCGCAAATACATGCAAAAATCCCGCCTTAGCGGGATTTTTTGTGTTTTACGGAGCGTCGAAAGCAACGCTTTCGAAAGTGCAGTAAAACACAAAAAACAGGATGCGAAGCAGACTGATTTTTGCATGTTGACTCTGGGACAATATGGGGATCAACGGAGTTAATCCCAAAAGTGTATTATTAAAAGAGTAAAACACAAAAAACAGGATGCGAAGCAGACTGATTTTTGCATGTTGACTTTGGGACAATACGGGGATCAACGCCACGCGCTTTACATTTCCATCCTCTCAATTATTATTGCTAATAAGCAACGGCGCTGTTCCAAAATATCACCCGGTATTTTAAGTGCTTGATTAATAAAGTTCATTGAAAAGACAGAAACAAGCGTGCGGTCACCATACACCGCCAGCCCACCCCTGCCGCGCCAGGGATGCGCAGGGTTTAGCTCTTTTTTGCGATAGCAAAAAAAGCCGAGCGAGCAGCGAGCCCGCAGCAGCCCGGCCCGAAGGGGGCGCCCTAAAAAACAATTCATCACTAAAAATAAACCCTAAATTTGGTACTAACTTAAGCACAACGCAGGTGTACCAGATAAGTTTTGATTTTGAATGCTGGCATTTAGGGCATGCTTTAACCCCCTCCCCCACCCGTTCGTAAAATTGCCAAAGCGCGAATAATGTGCGCCAATACATGTTTACCAGCCAGCACCGGCGCATTTAAAGGGCTGTTCGAAAAAATGGTATTTTTAGTTTTTTAAACTAAGCACATGGCTGTAAAACCTGCAAAGCAAAAAAAGCTCACAAAAACCACGTCGGGCTTCGGTATTTCCATTTTTGATTCGATTGATTTTGTAAACCCCGCGCACTGGAACAGCGTTTTAAATGCAGAGAATCTGTTTTTATCAATCCCCTACCTGCAGGCCATGGAAAGCACGCCCCCGCTTAACATGCGCTACCGCTACGCCATTATGTACCAGGAAAAAAAGCCCGCAGCCATTGCCTACTTTCAGATTGTGCACCTTACCGGGGGCAGTGTGATACCGGTTGACCCCGAACACAAAGAAACAAACCGCCTGAAGGACAACCTGAAAAAATTTCTGATCAAACAGTCCGAAAACGTTTCTACCATGGTGCTGATTTGCGGCAACGCCTTTGTGAGCGGTGAAAACGGCTTTCATTACAGCAAGGATGTGGACCCCGATGCCGCCTTTAAAGCGCTGGCGGATGCCATGTACCGGATACGGAAAGGCGAAAAGCTGAACGGGGAAATAACCACGGTGATGCTGAAAGATTTTTACGACCACACCACGGCTTACTCGGATATTTTTAAAAAGTTCAAGTACCGCCATTTTAAAGTAGAACCGGCTATGGCCCTTGACATGGAGCGCAGCTGGACCAGTTTTGACGCCTACATGAGCAGTCTGGCCTCAAGATACCGCTCGCGTGTGAAAGCGATACGAAAAAAAGGCAGCGCGCTGGTGATAAAAGACCTTGGCTGGGAAGAAATAAAAGAACAGGCCCAGCGGATTGAGGAACTTTACAATTTTGTGCACCTGAAAGCAGGCTTCAGACTGGCCACTTTTATTCAGGATTATTTTTGGGCCATGAAAAAAAAGCTGCCTGCCAACTTTGGGCTCACCGCCTATTATCTGGATGGCAGAATGGTGGGTTTCCGCACCACGTTTAAAGATAAACACTTTGCCGAAGCACATTTTATTGGACTGGATTACGCGGTGAACCGCGAGTACGAGTTGTACCAGAACATTCTTTACGATTATGTGAACGAGGCCATTGAGCTACAGGTGAAACAACTGCACCTGGGGCGGACCGCTTCGGAGATAAAAAGCACGCTGGGCGCCAAAGCCCACGACCTTACCTGCTATGTGCGCCGCAGCAACCCCGTTGAGAATAAAATTATGAAACCGTTTATTGGTTTAATTAAACCCTCGGAATGGGAACCGCGGAATCCGTTTAAGGCGGGAGCCACGAAGGATTGAGTTATTTCCCGGCAGGCTGCAGGGCAACTATTTTTGGTATTTGTTGGGTGCCGGGTGGTTTAGGAACGGTATCCTGTTTATGTTACCGCCTCTTTATTATACTTACTGCGGTAATCGAGCGGCGAAAGGCCCGTTACTTTCCTGAACAGTTCGCGAAAAGCTCTTAAATCCATATAACCCATTTCATACATGATTTCCTGAACCGTTTTCCTCGAAGTTTCAAGTTGCTTTTTGGCCGATTCGATTTTTACACGCTGTAAATATTCTATCGGGGTGTTGCCTGTTGCTTTGATAAAACGCCTGTCGAGGCTTCGGCGGCTGACAGCGAGCTTTTTTGCAAGCTTTTCGATGGGGAATTTATCTACCGGACTTTTTTCCAAAAACTCCTGAGCCTTCAAAACAACATCGTCCTCATGCGACTTTTGCCCGTTAAAAACAAGGTAAGGCGCCTGGCTGCTGCGATCAATATCCACCTGAAAAAGTTTGGCGCAAAGAATGGCCATTTCGCGGTTATAATGTTTTTCCAGTAAATAAAGCACCAGGTTCATAAAAGAAAACGCGCCGCCGCTTGTGTACAAACCATGTTCGTGGGTTATTACCTGATCGGCCACCACGCTCACCTGCGGAAATATCCGGCCAAATGTGTGAGCATCGTTCCAGTGAATCGAACATTTTCTGCCATCCATCAAACCCGTTGATGCCAGAATATAGGCACCCGTGCAAAGGCTCGCTACCTCGGCACCGCTTTTATATTGTGCGTGTATCCACTTTGTAATCCGGGCATTTAGTTTAATGTTCGATCCGGGGTCGGTCTGTGGCAGAAAGGATGGTATGATGATAAGATCGGTTTTTTTGATATTCGAAATATCTTCTACAGGCGACACAGAAAACAAACCGTTGTAAACATTCACTTTTTTTGAAATGCCTGCCAGCACAATGTTTCCGAACACAGGTTTTGCGCCTTTAACCATTGAATGGCGTTTTTCGGCCTGCATAAATGCCATAAAGGTACTGATGATGGGAATCGGGTTGGGCTGTCCGTCAGGAACAAGAATGGTTAGATGTTTCACCGGTTTTTAGAGCAAAAGTAACCATTCGCCGTGTCCAAACCAACACACAAGATTGTCTGTTTTACACACCCGGGTTTGGCAAAACAGACAATACATTTGTCCATAACAATCTAAAAAAATCAACGCAAAATGAAGAACGCTATCAACTGGTTTGAAATTCCGGCAAAAAATTTCGAAAGGGCCAGGGCTTTTTACAGCACCTTGCTGAATGGTGAAGTAACTGTGATGCCGCATCCTGAATTTAAATACGGGATGTTGCCCGCCGATATGGAAAACGGCGTTGGCGGCGGCCTTGTGGAGGGGCCCGGGTACGAACCATCGGATAAGGGGCCTCTGATTTATTTGAATGGTGGCAACGACCTGAGCGTACCATTGGCAAAAGTTGAAAAGGCAGGTGGCAGAATCCTTCTTCCGAAAACATCCATTGGCGCGAATGGTTTTATGGCTCATTTAATGGACACGGAAGGCAATAAAATAGCCCTGCATTCCATGATGTAATTTTATGAGCAAACTACAGGCAAGAAACGAAACCGTTATTAATGCCCCCATTGCAAAAGTTTGGGCGCTTATTACGGATATTGACCAGGTGCATAAAACCAATCCCGGCGTAACCAGGGCAACCGGAACGATGAACCAGCTGAACGGAACGCGCACCTGTTATATGAACAACAAGGGAAAAGAGGGAACCATGACGGAGCGACTGATAGAATTGGTTCCGGAAAAGAAAACCGTTTGGACCATTGAAAATGATAGCATGGGTATGAGCAAAATGCTGAAGGATACAAGGTTTTGTTTTCACCTCGAAAAATTAACAGACAATAAAACAAAAATTGTCAACGAATCGTATTACCAGCCCGCCCACTTTTTTGCTAAAATAATGAACGCGCTGATGATGAAAAAAATGATGTCGCGTTTGCAGGAACAGATTCTTAACAACATCAAAACGCTGGCGGAATAAGGCATGGGAAAATTATTGAACGAAATTGCGATTAACGCCGATCCGGAAACGATATGGAACATACTAGCCAATCCGGTTTTGCTTGAGAAATATGATCCCACGGTAAGAAAATCGGTTTTAATTTCTACACAAAAAACGGGTCTTGGTACAAAACGGAAAGTTGACATGCTTGACGGAAAAAACTGGTTCGAAGAAGTGATTACTGATTTTGAGCCCGGGAAGCTTCTCACATTCGAGCTCACGGCATGCTCGTTCCCCATCCATGGCTTAAAACACACGTACACGTTCGAAAAAAAAGGCAGGCAGACCATCGTAAAACAGGTAATGGAATACACCGTTAAGTTTGGTTTTCTGGGAAAAATCATGGACACTTTGATGATCAGAAAGCAAACCGGTTCGGGAATAAAGAAGTTTTTTGAGGGGCTTAAACAGTTTGCCGAAAAACAATACATTTAACCATGGCATTTGATGAAAAACTGAACGACCGGATACGGGAGTCGCTGGCCCACGTTTTGAAGGTTGAGGAAAAACACATGTTCGGAGGCACCTGTTATATGGTGAACGGAAAAATGTGCGTTGGTGTGGTTGGAACAGAAATGATGTGCCGCATTGATCCGGATATATACGGGGAAGCCCTTGAACGACCGGGTTGCCGTGAAATGGATTTTACCGGAAAACCTATGAAAGGGTACGTCTTTGTTTCGCACGATGGAATGAAAACACAGAAACAACTCGACTACTGGATTGGCCTTTGCCTGGAGTTCAATAAAAAAGCGAAAGCCGCAAAGAAGAAAAAGAAATAACCTGGCAGCGAGTTTGAGTGCTTTAAAAATCCAATACCGATTTTGGGCAGAGCCCTGGAAATATCAGGGGCCTAACGGGTGGCATTTTGTTTCGCTGCCTCAAAAACTTTCGAAAGAAATCAGGGAGAACTTCAGGAGCGAGGAACAGGGATGGGGGCGATTACCCGCCTCGGCCAAAATTGGTAA
>CALMNJ010000688.1 GCA_937868675.1 uncultured Bacteroidota bacterium
TTAACTGATTGATTTGCCGGGTATGCCCGCTAAAAAAGGTTTGGGAAAATTTTTCCCAAACATAGGCAATGGCCTGGCTGTTGGGATGCGCAAGGTCTTCTTTATAAAACCGGTAGTCGCGCAGGTCGTCGGTTACAAGCTCATACGCAGGAAAGTAGCAGCGATTGCTGTGGCCCTTTGCCAGATTATGGCAGGTGAGCAGCAGTGTGGCTTTACTTAATGTGTTTTCGACAACACCATCGCGCAGGTGCTTTACCGGCGATACGGTTAATATAATTTTAAGGCCGGGATTCAGCGTTTCGATTTTCTGTAATGCACGGTCCAATTCAGTAACAGCAGCTTCCACACTGCAAAGTTTTTTGTCGAATGTTTGCTGGGCCAGCCGATGACAATTGCTTACGGTAAATCCCAGCGACTTATGGTAATAGTAATACGCGCTGCCAAGGGTAAGGATCAGAACTTTAGCGGTTTTAAGAGCGGCCAGCGCATGGTGGTTTTCCGCATTCAGTTTTTCTATTAATTCATCTCTGTTTGAACCACTCAACGATGAATGCGCCGCAAAGGAATAATAGCGTTCGCCTTGTTTTAAAATAAAATCCGGATTTGTTGTTTTTCCTTCTGCAATTTCATCCAGGCTTTGCGCCATACTGAGTGGGTTAAATACAATTCCGTGTGGATTGATGTAAGTTTTAAAGCGATGTATGATGAGTAACTCTCCGATATTTTCAGAAAAGCATGAACCAATTAAAAATAAAGCATCGCTATGCGTGAGCCCGAAGCCCGGATCACTGGGGTTTAGGTCAATATGCAGCTTCATGTGTTTGCTTTGAGTTCCATGTATTTGCCGTCGAGAAATTTTTTGGCGCTGTCGTAATTGTTTTCAACCAGACCGTCAAGAATAGCGTCTTTCAGTGCGTTTTTAAGAATGCCAATCTCACGCCCGGGACCAAGGCCATAAAGTTGCATAATGGCGTTACCGTCAATGGGTGGCTGCCAGTTTCGAATACGGTCTTTTTCTTCAAGCTCCACCAGTTTGCTTCTTACAATCTCGAAGTTGTGCATATAACGCTTCACCTTGTTGGGGTTTTTTGTGGTGATGTCGCATTCGCAAAGGGTCATCAAATCGTCAATATCATCGCCGGCCTCAAACAATAAGCGGCGCACTGCACTATCGGTGACTTCGGTTTTTGCCAGCACAATGGGTCGCAGATGAAGCTCTACCAGTTTTTGCACGTACTTCATTTTTTCGTTGAGTGGCAATTTCAGATTGGTGAAAATTTTTGGCACCATGCGTGCGCCTTTGTCTTCGTGTCCGTGAAACGTAAAGCCGTGGCCCGGTTCAAACCGTTTGGTGGCCGGTTTGGCAATATCGTGCAAAATGGCGGCCCAACGCAGCCAAAGGTTATCGCTTTTACGGCAAACATTATCCAGTACCTCAAGGGTGTGATAAAAATTGTCTTTATGCGAAAGTCCGTTGATGGTTTCGGTGCCATGCAGTTTTACCATTTCAGGAAAAATAAGTTCCAGCAACCCGGTGTTGAGTAGTAGTATAAATCCAACGGATGGCGTGGGAGCCAGAATAATTTTGTTAAGCTCTTCGGCAATACGTTCTTTCGATACGATGCCGATTCGCTCCTTGTTCTGGCTGATGGCCTGCAACGAATTTTCTTCAATGCGAAAGCCAAGCTGTGTGGCAAAACGGATGGCGCGCATCATGCGAAGGGGGTCGTCGCTGTATGTAATATCGGGATTAAGCGGGGTTCGCAGTGTTTTTTTCTCAAGGTCGGCCAGGCCGTTAAACGGATCGAGGAGTTTACCAAAATTAGTTTTAGATAGGCCTATAGCC
>CALMNJ010000689.1 GCA_937868675.1 uncultured Bacteroidota bacterium
CAACGTATTTATTGGATATCGGGCCGGGATTTTCGAAACAGGTAATGATAATTTATGGATTGCCAACTCTTCTACCAGTGTGTCGCCTTTAATTTATGGTGATTTCTCAACCAATTATGTGGGTATTGGCACCGCCTCACCGGGCACAGCGTTGGAGGTAAATGGAAGCATTTCATTACCGGCAACTTCTAAAGTACAATTTGGAACAGTGGCTTCTGGTCAGGGCTGGGGCGAATGGATTCAAAACACCGGCTCATCGGGTTATGGATTAGGCTTCTACACCAATTCGAGTGAAAAAATGAGAATAGATGCCAACAATGGCAATTTAGCGATTGGAACAACGAGCACCACTTACAAGTTTAATTTATACGGAAGTTCAGGCAGCGCACTTACCGGCCCGCACATGGCTTTTACAACCACGCAGGACAATTACCCAACCATGGAAATTATGAACTGGAGCCATGGTGAACAATGGATGCTCTGGAACTCATACTTCGACGGTATTTTTAAAAGCTCGAGTTCAACCGCCAACTTTGCCATCACTACCCAAAACTATGGCACCAATGGCCTGCACTTCAGGGCTAAAAATGGCGTGGCCTCAGGAGGTTCAATTGGTACATGGACAGAGGCCATGTTTATTGCAAATACAGGCGCTATAGGGATGGGAACAACGGCCCCTGTGTCGCAACTACAGGTTATCGGCGATATTACCATTCCTGGAACCAACGATTATAATTATGGTTCCGCAAAAACCAATTATGCCACCATATCGGGCGCTTCTTTCAGAAGCATTAACAGCATTTCAGTGGATGGTAATTCAACCGGTAATGCGTTCTGGCTCTCGTCAGGCAGCACATCCACTGCCGATAATATGTTTGCCACCATCCAATTGCCAAACAATGCCACAATTACAGCGGTGGATGTGTATGTGTATGATGGGGATGCCACCTACAACGTGAGCGCCAATCTGGTTAGGTACAGTATGTCTGGCAACAGCATCGTCACTCTGGCCACTACCGCTACAACTTCAGGAAGCCCGGGAATTACAACCATAAGCGCAACAGGCCTGAGTGCTGTAGTGGATAACTCAGCCAACAGTTATTTCATTAAGTTCGCTACTCAACAAAACGACGCCGGTTTATGGATACGCGGAGCCAGAATTACTTACACAGTTGACCACGCCGATTAAGCTAAAGTTTAAAACAGAAAAAATCACTTGAAAGAAAACAAAATATCTTTTAGACCTGGCTCAGAGTTAACCGGTGCCTTACGGAAAACCTTGCTTTCCTTACTATTGATTTATTCGCTGGGTTATTATACTCAAACGCTTACCCCAGAAGTAATCAATACTGCCGGAAGCGAATATCAGCTTGGCAATTCGGATTTCTGGCTGGCAGACAATGTGGGCGAAGCATTCAGCGAAAGTCTCAGTAATTCAAACGCCAGCCTTATGATATCGCAGGGTTTTTTACAACCTGGAAAACTGTCGCCCGGCGGAATTCAACCAGTCATGTTGATCAATCAACCGCATTGTTTGGACCACTTCGACGATGCTTATATCTCAGTGGCCTTTAACTCAACCGTGAAGCAGTATAGTGTCCAAAATTATATTTGGTCGCCTGCCACAATTTGTCCCGGTAACAATTGTGCGAGTGTTGACAGCCTCCGACCAGGAGATTACAGTTTGGCCATTGTGGTAAGTTACACAAACAACTTTGGCGTTTCCAAAACAGATACCTTGAAACAGGGCCCAATTCGTATTTCGCCTGGTAACGAGCTTTGCAGGATAAAGATTTATAGTGGTATAACCCCAAATTTTGATGGTAACAACGATGTGCTGGCCATTGACCATATTCAGGAATACCCCAATAATACGGTTGAAATTTTTAACAGGTGGGGAAAAAAGGTAGCTGACATAAAAGGGTATGACAACAGTAATAAGGTTTGGCCTACGCGTTCGGATCTTGACTTCCTTGTTTCAAGCACTTACTTCTATGTGATTGATTTAAAGGATGGTGGAGGGCTAATAAAGGGGTGGGTAGAGCTTATAAAATCGGAATAAAGAAATGTTTCGTATTCATATTTATTTTAGTAATATTGT
>CALMNJ010000690.1 GCA_937868675.1 uncultured Bacteroidota bacterium
GACCAAGCCTGAATATGCCTGATATGAATCCCATATTAACCTCTGTCAGGACAGACTACACCAAAGGGATTTTAAACGAAGAAAGCGCTTTGGATAACCCATTCCACCAGTTCGAAAAATGGTTGAGCGAAGCCTTCGACTCAGGGAATGAGTATGCTAACGCTATGGTGCTTTCAACCGCTAACCGCAATGGAATGCCCGACTCGCGTGTGGTTCTTTTGAGAAACGTGAGTTATGGGGGTTTTACCTTTTTCACGAATTATAAAAGCAAAAAAGCCAGCGATCTGCAACATAATAAACAAGCGTGTTTGCTTTTTTTCTGGTCCGATTTGCAAAGGCAGGTAAGAATTGAAGGCACAATCGAAAAGCTTCCCGAACACGAATCGGACGAATACTTCTCGCAACGCCCGTTCGAAAGTCAGGTAGGCGCGTGGGTTTCATCACAAAGCCAGGTCGTTGACGGACGCGAGGTCCTTGAAAAATCGTTTAATGAGCAGCTAAAAAATTACACAAACAAAAATGTGCCCCGCCCTCCATACTGGGGTGGCTATGTGCTTCTGCCATCGCAATTTGAATTCTGGCAGGGACGCAGCAGCCGCTTGCACGACAGGCTCCGATACAGGTCCTCACAAAAAAACAACTGGATTATTGAAAGATTAATGCCCTGATAATAAAAACTAAAAACAACTAAAATGGAAACAGCCGATCTCACACATGTGAAGAATTACAATTACGGCCTCGATAAAATATTTGAAAAGGCTCAGGATTTTTTGCCCATCAACGGTACCGACTATGTGGAACTTTATGTTGGCAACGCCAAACAGGCCGCTCATTATTACAAAACAGCTTTTGGTTTTCAGGAACTGGCTTATGCCGGCCTCGAAACCGGAGTCCGCGACCGCACCTCCTATGTGCTCGTTCAGGACAAAATCAGGCTGGTACTCACAAGCCCGTTCGATCCCGAAAGTGAAATATCGCATCACATCCGTAAACACGGCGATGGTGTAAAAGTAATTGCATTATGGGTTGACGACGCGCGCAAAGCGTTTGAAGAAACCTTGAAACGTGGTGCAATACCTTTTATGAAACCCAACGTGCTGGTTGACGACAACGGAGAAATTGTGCAGGCTGGCATACACACCTACGGCGAAACGGTACACATTTTTGTGGAACGTAAAAACTATAAAGGCCTTTTTATGCCTGGTTATGAAAAATGGAAAACAGAGTACAATCCCATCCCCACCGGTCTCAAATACATTGATCATATGGTAGGGAACGTTGAGCTTGGCTCAATGAATAAATGGTCGTCCTTCTATGCCGATGTGATGGGTTTTGCAAATCTGGTTACATTCGACGATAAAGACATTTCTACGGAATACACCGCGCTGATGAGCAAAGTAATGACCAATGGAAACGGCCGCATTAAATTCCCGATCAACGAACCTGCTATTGGTAAAAAGAAATCACAGGTCGAGGAATACCTCGACTTTTATCACGGGCCCGGCTGTCAACATATTGCCGTGGCTACCGATGATATTGTTTTTACGATTTCTGAAATGCGTAAACGGGGCGTAGAGTTTCTTTATGTGCCCGGCACATATTACGACACGGTAAAAAACAGGGTGGGTATTATTGAAGAGGATCTCGAAGAGTTAAAAAAATGGGGCATCATGGTGGATCGTGATGAAGAAGGTTATCTGTTGCAGATATTTACCAAACCGGTTGAAGACAGACCTACCCTATTCTTCGAAATCATACAGCGTAAGGGAGCCCGCTCGTTTGGCAAAGGCAATTTCCAGGCATTGTTCGAATCCATTTAAGCCGAACAGGCGCGCCGCGGTACATTATAAAGTTCTTGCAAACAATCATAAGAACAAAGCCAACTAACATCGGTCACAATTTGGTAGTGGTTAGACTGATGGAATGACACCAGGGGCCGTGTAGCTTTCTACACGGCTTCCGGTTAAAATAAAATAATAACATGACTATACTTCCGCCAATAAATTTTAAGAAATGGATAGACGAAAATCGTCATTTACTTAAGCCGCCGGTAGGCAATCAGGTAATCTACAAAGACTCGGAATTTATTATCATGGTTGTTGGGGGCCCCAATGCCCGAAAAGAGTTTCATTACAATGAAGGCGAAGAGTTTTTTTACCAGATTGAAGGAGACATGGAATTACCCATTCGGGAAAATGGTAAAACAAAAGTGGTTCGAATAAAAGAAGGGGAAATATTTCTCCTGCCCGGAAAAGTAGAACACTCGCCGCAACGTTACCGGAACACGGTGGGCTTAGTGATTGAGCGAGTTCGCAAAGCGGGAGAAAAGGACGCTTGTTCCTGGTACTGCGAAAACTGCGATGAGTTGTTATACCGTGCCAGTTTTCAGTTGCACGACATTGTTGAGGAGCTTCCCAAACTTATGCAGGCATATTACGACGATATTTCACTGCGAACCTGCAAGCGTTGCGGCGCAGTGATGGATATACCAAAACTAAAAGAATAAAATACGGTTATGAAAAAAGCAACCATAGTAGGATCGGGTCTTGTAGGATCGCTTTGGGCCATATATCTGGCCCGCGAGGGATACAATGTCAGGGTTTTCGAGAAAAGGCCCGACCTGCGCAAATCAAAAATTTCGGCCGGCAAATCCATAAATCTTGCCACCTCCTATCGCGGCTGGAAGGCCCTGGATGAAATCGGCATTGGCGATGATATTCGCAAAATCGCAATCCCCATGTATGGCCGTACACTTCACAACGATAATGGCCAAACCAGTTACCAGCCTTATGGCATCAACAAACAGGCCATTTATTCCGTATCCCGGGGCGATATTAACTGCAGGCTAATGGACCTCGCTGAAAAAACAGGCAAGGTGCAAATTGAATTTAACCGTGAATGTGTAAATGCCGATCCTGAAAGTGCCACTTCCTGGTTTAAGCATACCAAAACCGGCACTGTAACAAAAATAAACGCGGATGTAATGTTTGCAACGGATGGCGCTTTTTCGGCAGTTCGTTACAATGCCATGCAAAAGCTCGATCGCTTTAATTACTCGCAACAGTATATACCTGACGGCTACCGCGAAATTTTATTGCCCGCCAATGCCGATGGTAGTTTCAAAATGAACCGCGACACATTGCATATATGGCCCCGCGGCCGTTTTATGCTCATTGCATTGCCAAATTTTGACGGATCGTTCACCTGCACGCTGTTCATGCCTTTCGAGGGGCATGAGTACTGTTTCAATAACCTAACGAGCCGTGAAAAAATAAACGCCTTTTTCAAAAGTACTTTCCCCGACTTTTTCGAAATGATGCCAAACATTGCCGACGAGTGGGAGAAACACCCTTTGTCATCACTCGCGATTGTAAGATGTTATCCCTGGTTTCATGGAAAGACATTTTTAATGGGCGATGCGGCGCATGCCACCGTCCCGTTTTTCGGACAAGGCATGAATTGCGGTTTTGAAGACTGTACCGTACTGTGGAACCTCATGAAAAACCACTCGGAAAACTGGAGCAAAATCGGGCCCGAATATCAAACAGCGCGGAAGCCCAACGGAGATGCTGTTCAGGACCTTTCGTTGCAGAATTATATTGTGATGCGCGACAAGGTGAATGACGCTGACTATCAGCTCCTGCAAAAAGTGGAGCGACGCATCAGTGAACTTTATCCCGAAAAATACTTTCCTTTGTACAGCATGGTTTCATTTTCGGAAATTGAGTACCGCACCGCTCTCGAAAAAGGAAATGCACAGGAAGAAATGATACGTAAACTGATTAAGGAAAACAATATCACAGAATCAACGGCACAATCCGAAATAGATAACTTCATACACAACCTGCTTGAAAAGGCACTCGCAATAGCATAACACCATGAACAGTAAATCTGAAGAATTATTTCAACGCATCGAAGAAAAATTCAAAGCCATTGATCAAAATCCTGACGTGCATCTTGAAGGTTTGATTTGGGCCAAACCGATTACATACTGGGATTACATACACACGGATTCGTTGCTGAACTTGCAGATTCAGCGCACAAACCAGCCCGACGAAATGGTGTTTATCATGTACCACCAGATCAACGAGCTATTGTTTAAAATGATTTTGTGGGAAATTGATCAG
>CALMNJ010000691.1 GCA_937868675.1 uncultured Bacteroidota bacterium
ATCAATATTTTGATTGGCAAAAAAATCGCTCCAGTTGCCATCTGTTGTGTTTTTGCCCGAGTAGTATTTTATTTCGGCCGAAAAATCGGAAGCGAATTTTATAAGATCGTCCATGCTACGTTCATCAACCGAAACGTACGACGGAAGGAGTGCGTTGAGCAGGCGTTGCTGCTGACTGGTACCATCTCTCAGCAGAGGGTTTTGGGGATTGCAGTTTGTTTTCATTGCCTTACATCAGTCCCTTCGTTAATATAAAACGGGTAAACAATATTGGACCTGATATTGGTTCCCACAATGCTGAAATTTACTTTTAGGTTTACTTTACCGTCTATGCCGTCGCTCAGGTAATCAACGCCTTCAAGGTTAATTCTTGGTTCAAAATAGAGAATGGCGTTTTTAACCTGCTCGGTAATGTAAGTCGAGAAAGTTGTATCAATGGGTTCAAACTGAAGCTTGCTAAGTGTGCTCCCGTAGTCGGGATGCATAATGCGTTCGCCCAGAGTTGTGGTGAGTAGTATATAAAGGCTGTCCTTTATATTTGCTTCGGCCTCGGTCATTTCCACAATTCCTTCGCCTTTTATGAAGTTGGGAGGGAACGACCAGCCGCGGCCCAAAAAGGCCCTTGGTGAGTTTATAAAATCGTTGTTCGACATAATAAGACGTTTTATCCAATAATTACAGTTGCATCTCCAATAACAACAGAGGCGCCGCAACCACACAAGTCGCCACTGCGCAGCACCGGTTTCCCTTCTATCGTCACCGTTGTGCTTCCGATTGTAAATGGACTGCTTTGCAGATGACCGGTAATGGCCGGTATAGGGCAGGCATGATTGTCTCCCAGCAAAGCCGCTGGTGCGCCACCGATAAGTACCGAAGTGGCTCCGGGTCCTGCAACCATACCGCCATGTGTGGTAGCATCTCCAACTCGTGCTGCTGTTGCCATGATTGTTTAATTTATTTTAACTAATGTTCCTTTTATTTCAACATTGGCACCCGACCTGATTGTGGTGCCGCTATCGCCTTTCACCGTGGTTGTACCGCTTGCTTCATGCGAAAGGTCTTTTTGCGATTTAAGAGAAATGTTTTTTTTCGCCGAAAAGGTCAACTCACCTTCCGTAGAAATACTAATCCCTTTTTTATCCATCGTTATTTTATTCTTGTTGGTATCCGACAGTGTTATAACTGCATCACCATCGTTGTCACCTTCATCCGATACAACCACTTCACAGCCTTTGGGTGTTTTAATTATCAGGCCCTTTCGTTTGTCATCGAACTCAAGTTTTATTTTGCTGCGCGTATAAAATCCTTTAAGATTATTTTCGGCCTCAGGCTCCAGTGGTGGTTTTCCTTTATTGTTTTGACTGAACATCATGCCCAGAATAACTGGCTGACGAGGGTCATCGTTCATAAAACCTAAAACTACTTCATCACCAACCTCAGGCATAAAAAAAGAGCCCCGGTCGGCACCTGCATCCAGTGCGGCAAGCCTTGCCCAAACACCTTCTTCTCCGTTTACCACCAGAGGCATTTTTACCTTGATACGGTAATTGCTTTCAGGATCGCCCGAAATGGAAACCACAATACCAGGTTGCAAACCGTGAACGGCAGGCAAAAGTCCTGAAGCAGGTAACTCATTAAAGTCGGTGTAGCGGCGACTGAACCATTCCTGGGTGTATCCAAATTCCACATCGGTGTAATATGCTGAAGTACTCGTAACATAATGATTAACCGATGAAATAATTGAATACCCGTTTATCTCGCTCGAGAAATTTGAAATTTTTACCGGATCGGCAGGACTAATGTATTTATTTCCGCTTATCCTGGCGCGGCCTTTAACCCTTGCCAGATTGCTCCGGTTTTTCTTCGACTCGGCCCATGAATTAAGTTCTTCGCGTTTCAACTCGCCGGGATGCTGCATGTTATAATCTTTTATCAGGGCTTTGCTGTTCCCGGAAGTACTTACCGAATTCAATTCGCGATTGGACGCATCCCAGGATCTGGCTTCGATACTTTGAAATGTATCACGCGCATCTGTTTCGGCATCAAATTCATAGAGATTTTCCCCAAACTTGATCTCAAGCCCCGAAAAATCTACGCCAAGCGCTTCGGACGCTAAATCGGTCAGCACGTTTACAACTTTATCCTTAGCAGAAGGCGTTTTAACTTCGGGTTTTACAAGCGTAAGCGCTCCGTTGTTTACCACAACCACTTTTCCGGATGCCTCAGCACGTGAAACAATAAAGTCCCAATCGGTACTGTAATACTGAATCATTTCACTATGCCGGGTCTCTCTGGCTTCCAGATTTTGACCGGCTTCCTTTTTTGAATTCTTGGCTTCCTGATAGGTTGTTCCTTCGTAATCGCTGATAATTTCTTTGATGATTTCCTTATCGGTTTTATTGGT
>CALMNJ010000692.1 GCA_937868675.1 uncultured Bacteroidota bacterium
TATACCTTAAGCCGGAGTGTTCTCAGTTATTAGTTTTTGCTCCAACCTTTTCGTTGTATTTCAACTTAAGCCGCTGACCCAGTAGCAATAATAGCGATAGCGAAACGGCAAGAATATTCCAGTAAAAATATCGCAGCTCAGTATCGGCCTGGAACACAATAAATTCGAGGAGAAGATAAAACAAGCTTGAATAAGCAAGACACAGTATTACCGGTTTTATTTCTATGTAAACAGGTCGGTACGCAAGCACAAGTACAATGATATTAAGTAGTACCCAAAACCAGGGCTGCATCCAGGGCATGGATCTTTGGAATTCGATACCGCTGCGCATGTTTATGGTAATGCGCCGGCGCTTAAAGCTAAGCCCGAGATTGTTTGGGTGCGTGTCGGCGTAGGTAATGGTGAGCCTGCTGCCGCTTGGGTAAAGTCGCAAAAAATTCAAAAAACCCGCACCGCGGTTGCTTAGGTAAACCAGGGGATTGTGTGTAATACCCTTTATCCAGGCCCATTGCAGACTGTCCATTTGCGCGGGGCTGGGGTCGGGAAGTACGCGCACGCTATCGCTGTTCCACCAGATATTGTCGAAGGTGGAATACTTGTATTTACGGCGTATGTAGGCTGTGTCAAAATCAGGGTGCCTTAAAATGAAGGACGGAAAATAGACCTGTCCTGTTTTTTTGTAGATGCCGCTAAGGTCGTGCACAAACAATTTGTACTCCGGGTAAGTTTTAAGAGGTTTTAAAATGAGGCGTGTTATGCCAAGCTGCACCGCCAGTAGCAGTGAACCAAGCAGCAGTGTGTACGAAATCAGTTTTTTAGAGGAAAGACCGTTATTTCTGAACAAGGTGATAAACCATAAACTTAGCAAGGGAATCACTCCAGGCAGGGCGTTGATCCGAATCCAGCAGCCGTAACATAAAAGCATCAATGTGAGGGCGGCTTCCCATTTGGTCAAGGGCCTTGAGTTGTAAAAACTCCGCAACATAACGGCAACAGCCAGCAACCAACTTATGGAAAGGCCAATGTCCTTCCATATATTACCGACAAAATTTTGAGTGAAGGGAGCAAAAAATAAAAAGGGAATAATAAAAACCACTTTACGAAAGTGTTGAAGGGCGATGCGGCAGAGTATAAAATAGGCCATCCAGAAGCAAAACACCTGAAGCAGAAACATGGAGGCGCCACCGGGATAAATGTGTATTAAAACACTCCAAAAGGCTGCCATAATTGGGGGATGCCAATCGGAATACTGGTGGCTAAGCGCCTGCCGGTATTGATCCACGCTGTCGGGCGAAAGCATGCCCGGGAAATAGGCCATGCAATCAATCGTGAGGCCGATAATGGCTGTAGCAATGATAAACGCGTTGGCGCTTAAAAATTTTGTCCCCAGTGACTTTCCGGTCATTTTTGCATCAGTTTTATGTAGAGTGCATCCATGTCGCGGCACAATCTTTTATAACTGAAACGTTCGGTAACCTCGGCGCTGGCAGTGCCTGCGCGGGCATTTAGTTCCTCAAAATGCTCAATGCTGTACAGGAGGTTTTTTTTGTAGGTGGCATCATCACCATTCTCGCTCAAAAAACCGCATCCGGGATGCAAAATATCTTTTATCCCGCCCACATTGGTGGTAATCACAAAGCGCGAAGCGGCCTGAGCCTCAATAAGACTAACGGGTGTTCCTTCGTTTTTTGAAGTAAGGCATACCAGGTCGAGACCGGCCAGAGCCCAATCCACTTCTTTTATCCAACTGGTGAACACAAATAGCGCCTGTATGCTGCTGTTCTTGGTTTTAATGTGCTCTTCAAGGCTGGCCCGCGTGTCGCCGTCGCCTATAATAAAGGCTTTAAACGTGCGTGCCGATTGCTTTGCAGCGTGTTCAATGGCATCAATAAATAAAAAATGGTTTTTTATGGGAGCCAGCCGGCCAATGATGCCAATGGCAATAACACCATCTTCAATCTTGTATTTGCTGCGAAAGGAATTTCGCTTTTCGGTTTGATTTTGCGAAAAGCGGTCGAGGTCGAACCCCAGCGGAATTACCGTTGTTTTTTTTGGATCGCAAACCCGGTGAATTTCGCATAACTCATTTTTTTGTTTATCGCTGATAGCCACAATGGCTTTGCTGCGGCGGGCCAGATACCGTTCAATTGTTTTGAAAATACCGGTTACCGTACGGCCAAAATAGCCACTGAATACGTGGCCATGAAACGTGTGCACAATTACCGGAACCCCGCAATGCAGGGCAGCCAGGCGCCCGATGGCTCCGGCTTTGCTGGCGTGGGTGTGTACAATATCCGGCTTAAACTCCCGTATTATTTTTTTGATGCGGCGGTAAGCGAAATAATCCTGCAATGGGTTTATGCTTCGGCGCATTTCTTCAATCACCATTGGCTCAAGTCCCATCGAGTGGGGGATGTAAAGCGAACTTTCTTCTCCTTTTTCTTCGGGGCCACCGATGAGCAGCGTTTCATATTGGGCTGGCATATACCGGCTCAGGTACGATACATTATAGCTGATGCCACCCAGATTGAAACGATTGATGATGCGGAGCACTTTTGGCATACAGCGCACAAATTTACTAAATGTGTGAATATGGCGGTATTATGCTCGGATGTGGCATCCTGGCATTAAACGCTTCGTGATACAGTGGTAACAACTGGTGCTGCCTTTTTTTGTTTCGCAAAGTTGTCAAAGTAAAAAAACAATCCTGTAAAAGCTGCTAATATATTCAGGTAATTGAAGCGGAAATCAAGATCAATCTGGAAGAATGGAAACATAGAAAGCTGATAAATAATACAGCAAAGCTGCAGAGCGAGCAGCGCCTTCAGTCCCTGACCGCGTTCACGTTTATAACGGCGGTAAAAATAAAAGGCGAGTATGGTGTTAAGCAACAACCAAAACCAGGGGTCGAAGAAAAAAGTATGCCCCAATATTTTCCATCCAAAGCGAAGGGCTTTTGTGTAAATGGTGTGTTTGTCATCAATTGGTATATAGTTGTTTTTTACAACATACACCATGGCGTTCCAGTATTGGTTGTGCGGCACACGGTGCATTATTTTTAGATAATACGCATAACCTATGGACCTGCATTTAAGGTAGGTTACAGGGTTTTCTTTAATAGCTTTTACCCAGGCTTCTTTTACGCATTTATCGCGTATTTCGGTTGGGGCAGGGTAAACGCTGTCGCCCCAAAAGTAGAGGTAATCGTTTGTGGCCGGGGTATATTCTTTTTCGATTCGTTTTTCATCGTATTTGGGAAAGGAAGTAATACACTCCGGCATATAGTTTTTTCCGCTCATGATACTGATGCCCTGAACATCGGCCAGCCTGTACTTGTAGGTAAAGTAAGACGGTTTTGCCTGTAGCACGCCCCATAACACCACGTAGTAAAGTGCAAAAATAACCAGACTTATGACAAAGGTGCAGGCGCATTTAAGAATACGGCGCTCCCGAAACATCGTAAAACCACTTAGCCACACCATAATGAGCGGCCAGGAGGCTGGTAGTGAGTTGGGCCGCAATAAAAGCCCATAGGCAATGAGTACAATAACAATGGTTTGCCTGAGGCGGATGTGGTGATGTTCTGGTTTAAACATCATCACCATGGCTGTGCACCAGCTCAGAGCCAGAAGCACATCCTTCATAATGTATTGTGGTATAAACACCAGCAGGATACTTGAACCGATGCTAAACAGAACGACCCAGCGTTTTGTGAAGTATTGGTTCAGAGCCCGGAAGTAAAGAAAGTACCAGGCCATCTGCAGCAGAAAAAAAAAAAAAAAACGGT
>CALMNJ010000693.1 GCA_937868675.1 uncultured Bacteroidota bacterium
ATACATGGGTTACGCTGGTGGAGGTGGCTAATGCTGATGCCGGTTGAGAAATAGTAACGGTGTTGGTAGAGGTACATCCTGAGGCATCCGTTACTGTAACGGTTTTAACACCTGATGTTTGCCCTGTAATTACCGAGGTGGTTTGTGCTCCTGACCACAGATACGTATAAGAACCCGCTCCACCACTTGCTGTTACTGTAGCCGCACCCGTGCTGTTGCCAAAACATAATACATGGGTCACTGCTGTGCCCGTTGTCATGCCCGTGCCGGGCTGCGTGATGCTTACCGTGTTGGTGGTCGTACAATTATTAGCGTCGGTTACCGTTACTGTCCTTGCCCCTGCATTCAGTGAACTGATTACCGATGTGGTGGCCGCTGTTGACCATAAATAAGTGTATGGGCCGGTGCCTCCTGAAGCTGTTATTGTGGCGGCTCCTGTGCTGTTACCAAAACACAACACGTTGGTTACCGCTGTAGCTGAATTTAATGCCGCGGTAGGTTGAGAAATTGCTGCTACGGCGGTGGTTGTACACGAGTTGGCATCCGTTACCGTTACGGTTTTTACACCCGATGTTTGGGACGTAATTACTGAGCTTGTGGCGCCCGTTGACCAGGCATAGGTATAAGGACCAGTTCCTCCACTTGCTGTTACTGTGGCCGCACCCGTGCTGTTGCCAAAGCACAATACATGGGTTACGCTGGTGGAGGTGGCTAATGCTGATGCCGGTTGAGAAATAGTAACGGTGTTGGTAGAGGTACATCCTGAGGCATCCGTTACTGTAACGGTTTTAACACCTGATGTTTGCCCTGTAATTACTGAGGTGGTTGCACCCGTTGACCAGGCATAAGTATAAGGCGTTGATCCGCCTGAAGTTGTTACTGTAGCTGCACCCGTACTGGCTCCGTTACATAATACGTTGGTTACAGCGGTACCTGTAGTAATTCCTGCAGTGCTTCCAATACTCACTGATTTAATACTGGTACAATTGTTAGAATCAGTAATAGTCGCCGTGTAAACTCCGCTTACAAGTCCTGCAACCACTGAGGTTGTGGCGGCATTTGACCATAAATAAGTAAAGGTTCCAGTACCACCAGAAGCGGTAAGAGTGGCGCTGCCGCTAGCAGTACCACAATTAGCATTAGTAACAGCAGTACTTGTGATAATGACCGGAGGTGTGGTAATGGTTACCGAAGCTGTTTGAACACAATTATTAATATCAGTTACTCTTACTGTATAAGTTCCAGCTGAGCTGATAGTAACAATCGAAGTGGTTCCACCTGGTTGCCATGTATAGCTATAAGAGCCAGTACCACCTGTTGTAGTAATCGTGGCGCTTCCAGTATTGCCGTTACATAATGGATTGGTTACAGCAGTTGTGATAACAATGGCAGCTGGCTGGCTAATAATAATGGTTCGGGTGGAACTGGTGCAATTGTTTGCATCAATAGCTTTAACGGTATAACTTCCTGCTGGCTGATTTGTTATAAAGGTGCCGGTAGCCCCGGTTGACCAAGTATAGGTATAAGGACTAGTTCCTCCAGATGCCAAAATAGAAGCGCTTCCGACCCCACCGTTACAAAATACATTGGTATAGCCGGTACTTGTTCCAATAGCAGATGGCTGGGTAATAGTAACTGATTTGGTACTTGAACAATTGCCGGCATCAGTAACCTTTACAGTATAGGTTCCTGCTAATAGAGTGGGTTCAACAGAAGTGGTGGGGCCGCTCGACCAGGTATAGGTATATGCACCCGTTCCCCCCGAGGCCGTGACCGTGGCGCTGCCGTTGCCGCCGTTACACAGTGGGGGGGTCATGGCTGTAGTGGTAACTAGCGCAGAAGGTTGGGTAATTGTAACAGATTTGGTGAGATTACACCCATTGTTATCTGTTACCTTAACCGTATAAGTTCCTGCTAAAAGAGTGGGTTCAACAGAAGTGGTGGGCCCACTCGACCAGGTATAGGTATATGCGCCCGTTCCCCCCGAGGCCGTGACCGTGGCGCTGCCGTTGCCGCCGTTACACAGGGCATTTGTAATCGCCGTGGATGCACTGACGGCAGTAGGTTCAGTTATTTGAACGGATTGGTAGCCTATCGCATTACAAGAGTTCGTTGTGTAAAGGGTGTATATCCCGGCACTCAATCCGCTTGCTGAGGCAGCATTTCCACCACTGGGATACCAAGTGTACGTAAACCCACTGCCGCCACTTGCTGTTAATGTAGCTGAGCCTGTACTGCCCCCATTACAGAGCACATTGGATGTAGAAGTAACGGCGAGTGTTGGAGTGAGGCAGGACGGAGAAGCTGTACCTATGGTTATTTCCTCAAAAAACAAAATACTATTGCAGGTGGCACTGTTAGGCGCGAGTCTTATTTCATCAACATCGTAAAAAGCGGTATTATTTGTAAAGGTTACGATTAAAGTATTTAATATGCCGGTGCCTGAAGGAGTAGTGGCATTAAGCGTGGCACCAGATACCGGCGAACCATTTTTATAGCCTACAAATTTCATTGCCTTGGAGGTCCAGCTACTGGTGGAAACCCCCCAAATCAGATTATTCATGGCAAACTCGCTGCCGTCATCAGACCCAAGAGTTATCTGAGTAAGCGTACCAAAACCAACAAGGTTCTGGAAGCGCCCGTCGCCCCCGGTTGAATTGGTCCAGTTAAATCCACAATTGGACGTGCTGGAGATCGAAAACAACCACCCACTCAGGGTTACAGTTTTTGTCGGGGAACAAGATGTATTTGACAGAAGGGCTGTGGTAGTATTCGTAAAAAACGTGGTTGTGCCATTAACCGGTTGTGCAAATAAGGCTGCCGAATTTAGTGCAATCAATACTGAAAGCACAATTCTGTAGATTTTTTTCATTT
>CALMNJ010000694.1 GCA_937868675.1 uncultured Bacteroidota bacterium
TGCGCAGCAAAATCTGTACACGATCTTACCTGAACACACTGTGTTAATGTATCCTCCCGGCAACTGACCTGCGAAAATGCTGTCAGCGAATAACAGGTGCTTGTGCCGGGGCTTACAACAATTGAGTGACTGTTCGAGCCATTACTCCATGTATAGGATTGTGAGCCTGATACGCTTATCGTTGCCGATGAACCCGCACAAAGCGTGGTGTTTTGAGCACTGTTGGTAAAACTCAGTGCTCCAGGAAGGGAACAGGCCAGAGTAGTTGTATGCAATACTGGTAGTCCCACCAACGTGGTTCCGTTAAAGGCAGAACAGATGATTGTGTAGGTGCCGCAACAAGCAAAAGTAATCAGGCACGAACTCCCGTTGGAAGTCGTGTTGCTGATCGTTGGAGCAGCGCAGCTCGAAACAGGCGATACTGCAACCGTAAAAACGTAACTGGTTGCGCCGGGCACCGTATTGGTAACAACTGCGGAAACGGTTTGGTTTGAAAAGCTAAAACAGTTACTGCTTTGATTGATTTGAAAATTAAATGTCTGGGCTCTTTGAATGCCTGGAAGCAACGCCAGAAAAATCATTAGTGTGTAGTGGGTAAGTTTTTTCATGATCGTGGTTTTTATACCCTCAAAATTAAATTCGAATTTATCAAATACACAATTTTAGAATAAACCATAAGCCTGATTCGCTAAATGGTTAACAGAATTAAATCGTTACCTAATTATGTAATTAAAATTTGTAATCATTTAAGGGGATAGTTCACGGCTTTATGTATTACACAATACGGAATATAATCCCTGGCGTATAAATTTTCCACTTCAAACGGTTTGAAAATACATGACGCGTGACGGGTTTTTAACTTAATAGGCGGTTTTTTTGTTTTACTTTTAAGCTCAGAACATAACAATCATCATCATGAAAAAAATCTTTACCCTCCTTTATTTAACCCTGCTTTTCTCAAACCTCGGCGCACAAATACAACAGATTAATGAAAGCTTCGTGAGCCCGTTTTCGCCTTCGTCTGCCGGATGGGTTTTGCAAAACAACTCGGTACCTTTAGGCTCGGGTGCCTGGGGACAGGGCACAGGTACTGTTTTTGCTGCCAACTCAGGAGGCCAGGACGATTATGCTGCCGTAAATTTCAATAGTCAGGCGCCAACCCTGGGCAACATCAGCAATTTTTTTATAAGCCCTACAATTACGCTCGTAAACGGAGGGGTTTTAGAATTTTATTCCAGAACCACAAACAATCCCGCGTCTTTTCCCGATCGTCTTGAAGTACGCTATGCGGTTGGTACAGGCACTGGAGCCATCGGTAGCGGAACGGCGGCAGTTGGGGCATTTACAAATACCATGGTTGTTATTAATCCTAACCTCACCTCAACCGGTTACCCCGATACCTGGACACTTTACAGCTATACGCTGAGTGGTATTACCGGAACAGTAGCCGGTCGTTTTGCCTTCAGGTATTTTGTTGACGACGGTGGGCAAAACGGCACCAACAGCGATTACATCGGCATTGATGATGTAAAGTATACGGTACCGGGTCCATGTTCACCACCAAACGTTACCGTTAGCCCAAGCAGTCCTGCCATTTGCGGCGCATCCGGAAATATTACACTCACAGCATCCGGTGCCACCAACTATTCTTGGACCTCTTCCCCATCCCTGCTTTTTAATTTTATTTCCCCCACGGCCGTTGTTGTTTCGCCAAGTGTCACTACCACATTTACGCTTGCCGGAAACAACGTTCCGAATTGTACAGGGTATGCCGTAAGAACCGTCAGCGTGGTACAAATTCCAACTGTTACGGTTGCCAACGCAACCGCGTGTCCGGGCGGTACCGTAATGCTCACGGCCAGCGGCGCCAATACATACAGCTGGAGCACGGGCGGAACAGGATCTTCGGAGGTTGTAACCGCCACCAATAGTCCTGTGATGGGTGTGGTTGTTACCGGCTATAATGCACCAAACTGTTCCAACACAAAAACAATCACCGTCACCAGCAATACATTTTTAACGGTACCCAGTACAAGTGTCACGCTTTGTCCCGATGTGGCAACGATTATCGGTGCCTCGGGCGCCACCGGCTATACCTGGAGCACGGGTGCCACCACACAATCTGTTGTTATTACACCCACTAACAACATGGTGCTTTCTGTTACTGGCAGCAGCGCTGGCTGTACCGATTCCAAAAACATTTACATCACGGTTGATCCCAACATGTTTGCACCCAGTTTTACAACCTGTGCCGGAACATCGGCAACACTTGTTGCAACCGGAGCAAACTCCTATAGCTGGAGCACCGGTGCCACCGCTTCCATGATCGTGGTGTCGCCAACAGCCACTACAATATACACCGTTGTTGGAACCAGCGGGTCATGCAGCCAAACCAAAACTGTTTCGGTAAAAATTGGCGTGAACCTTTCGGTGGCCACCACCCAAACCTGCTTCGGAACCAACCTTGTTATTACCGCGTATGGCGCCAGCTCCTATACCTGGCAGCCCATTAACGACTTTAATTCGAGTGTTATTGTAAGCCCGACCGCAGCAACGGTTTATACGGTGACCGGAAAAACAGGCACCTGCACGGGTTCATCCACGGTGATGGTGGCCTTTTGCGCGGGTGTAGAGGAACTTAAATTTGGAATTCAGGATGTAAGCGTGTTCCCCAATCCTTTTAATGGTGAACTCAACATCGAAAATGCAACCGGCGATCTGAAAGTGCTCAACATGATGGGGCAGATTGTTCTCTCAACCAGCCTCGAAGGAAATGCCGTAATTAACACCGGTCATTTTGAAAGCGGAACGTATTTTCTGATCATCACCGATACACAGCGAAATACAAGAAAGATCATTAAAGTGATAAAGGATTAATGTGCTGAACAAATAAAACAAAAGCCTCCGGTAGCCGGGGGCTTTTTTTGTTTATAGCGCCGGGCAGCAGCAGAATAAAGAGTAGTGTAAAAGAGCTAAAATCAGGCCGCCCCGGCATTGTACTGCCGGTGCGGCTTGTGGAAGGGGCAAATCCATGCCCAGCGACATGCATGAACTTGCCGTTTTTGGACCTTTGCAGTTAACACCCTTTAATGCACGGGTATTAAAACAGCCGCGGCCCTGCGCAAGCCCCTTGTTTTTACCGGTTTGATTCCTTAGGTTTGTTATACCCATCATTAGCGGCGTGACTTTATTTAGTGAAAAACAATTAGCTCCAGATATGGCGCTGATTAACTATTATGAAACAAAAAACAGACATAAAGAAAACCGACACAACGCGGCGGGTTTACAGCCGGATGCAGAAGGGGACACAAAACCACAGCAAGCCAGCGGTTACGGGTGCAAACCGTTATACGAACCCGGGTTTCGCCTATACAGAGAATTTAGTTGTATAAGCGAAAGAAAGTTTCGGGTATGAGTAAGTTAGGCGGCATACAGACAGACATGGATACAAATCAAGACATAGCTTTTCAAATTCTAGCAGACGGACCCATTGCTATGTATCATACTGTTGGTATTCTTGACAAAGACCTGCAATGGTTTCGAACAAATAATTATTCCGTTTACGACCTTGACACAAAAAATTGGTCTGGTGGACAAGCACACGCAGACATAAAAAAATCACTTGACTTTCCTGACTATTACGGAGAAAATATGGCGGCATTCAATGACTGTTTGGGCGACATGATTTCACCTGACCACAAAGGCGTGGTGCTTGTGTTTCGACACTTCGACAATTTTTTAAAAGCAGACAAAAAATTTGGACTTGACCTTCTCGACATTATTGCCGAGCAGTCCAGACAATGGTTACTAAACAGACAACGACTAATTGGAATTGTTCAATCTGATGACCCTTGGCTGACAATAGAAAAAATTGGTGGGACTTCTCCGATATGGAATAGACAAGAATGGCTCAATAAGGACAGAGTGAAAGAATAAAGTACGACCGCCTAACACGGGTTTT
>CALMNJ010000695.1 GCA_937868675.1 uncultured Bacteroidota bacterium
TTGCATACACGGTATTGAGATCGCCCGGTTTAAACTCCATATCGTACGTATTCACCGTGTTTATTTGAGTCCAATTTGTACCGCCATTCGCGCTTCGGTATATACCAGCATTTGTAGCGGCAAGGATGGTTTGTGAATTTACCGGATTTACAAGGATACGCCGGATCAAAAGATTACTGCTCACGCTGGAACTTAACCCGGTGGTTGACCAGCTTGTGCCGCCATTGGTTGATTTCAAAACCCCGATACTCGGACAGTCACCGGCATCCCCGTCGCCGGTTGCCAGGTAAAGCACGGTAGTGTTCGTAGGGTCAACAGCCAAATCCGAACATCCAATCACATTGAGCAGGTCGGTGTTCGTTGTCCAGGAGGTTCCGCCATTGGTTGTTTTCCACAAGCCGCCAACGGGCGCGCCTGCCCAAAACGTGGATGTATTGCCGGGTAAAAAGGTTACAAAATTATCGCGTCCGGCTTTTCGCGGCAAACCGTTTACCGCCGAACCTGTCATGGCTCCAAGCGGGCCAACAAGGGTCCAGGTTGAAGAGGCGATGTTGCTTTGATTTTGTCCGATGGTTTTTGATGAGTTGGTCTGACTTGCCTGATAGGTTGCCAGAAAGGCCTTGTAGTTGGCCCCATTTGTTGCAATCAGTGCCAAGTCACCACTTGGATAAACACGGGGCTCCACCATGTGTTCCCAGCGTTTAAACACTTTATATCCCTGGCTCTTTACAGTTTTATCCTTGTTGGCCCAGTAAGTATTAAACGCCTGCTGAATACTGTAAAAACTCTGACTTTTGTCAAGTTTTTTCTCTGTCCATTGTTGAGCTGATAATGTGCCTGCAATTACCAGTGCCGCAAATAAAAGGTAAATTTTTCTCATCGTATTTTATTGTTTTTTAGTCTAAATTTTATCCTGTCCAATTTCCAAAAACCGATTAGTTTATCTGGTTTCTTCCTTCACAAATCGCAATCCTGTTGTGTATTTTTCATCCTTAATAATCACCATATACATGCCGTTGCTAAGTTCGCCTGTGTCAATATCCATGCTGGTTTGCTGGCTCCGCCTGCTAAGCACCATCCTGCCACAGGCATCAAACACTTTGGCTTCAAAACCAGCATTACTGTTTTGAATCGTAACTCGCCCGCTTGCCGGATTTGGGAACAGCCTGACAAAACCCGCATTCGCTGTGTTTTCGGGCGTTCCGGTTACATCCAGACAAGCCGCAATGCTTAAATCACAATTGTTTATATCCGCAACGTTGGCAGTATAGCAACCTGCCGCTAATCCGGTAGCTACCGAACTACTTCCTCCCGCTGGTACCCAGGTATATGTATAAGGCGGTGTACCACCCGAAACCGTTAGTGTTAAATTGCCATCGGCACAAGAAAGGCAGGAGGCCGGCAAAACCTGTACGGTGGATGCGAGTGTATTTAATGTGCTGTTAATGGTAAAGGTAGAGGATGCCTGACAGTTGGAAATATCCGATGCCATCAGGGTATAAATGCCGTTGCAAAGGTTCGTGCAAGGTAGTGCGTTGCATCCTGTCCCCGATACCGTGTAGTTAAATCCTGAAGTTCCTCCGGAAACGGTGGCATTCATGGTGCCTAGACAGGAACTATTGCATCCGCTGCTTGTTGACGAAACGGAAAGGCTTGGTTGCGGCGCCACATAAACGGTTACAGGCGCGGTTGAAATACAATTGCCGTTGCTTCCACTCACTGTATAAATGCTTGTTGCAACAGGGTTTACCGTAAAATTGCCATTACCGGCAACATTGTTAAGAGAATAGGTGCTGGCCCCCGATACCACAATGGTGCCCGCGTTGCCAATACAAACCGAAAAACTGACAGGAGATGAAAGAGATGGCCCACTCAAAACTGTGATGCTGGATATTGCCGTAACGGTTGTATTGCCAGTGAAACGAACCAAAGCAACCGAGTAAGTGCCAGGGCTCGCATA
>CALMNJ010000696.1 GCA_937868675.1 uncultured Bacteroidota bacterium
CGCGTATTTTGCCTCTCCGTTCAGCAGCGCCGCCATTCTTACCGTTGATGGGGTGGGCGAGTGGTGTACTGCCTCGCTGGGTTTTGGTTCGGCAGGCAATATCCGCTTTCTGCGCCAGCTCAATTTTCCGCATTCGCCGGGTTTGCTGTATTCGGCCTTTACATATTACCTCGGATTCGCTGTTAACTCCGGCGAGTACAAACTAATGGGATTGGCGCCTTACGGAAATCGCCATTCTGCGCAGGTAAATGATTTCCGGCAACGCATTGAAGATAAGCTGGTGAGCATTAAACAAGATGGTTCATTATGGATGGATCAGAACTATTTTGATTATGCCGCAGGCCTTCGCATGGCACGCGATTCCGAATGGGAAAAACTGTTTGGGTTTTCGCGCCGGGATACCTCGGAGGCCATTGAGCAGCATCACTGCAATCTGGCGCTGGCGGCCCAAATGGTGATTGAAGATATTGTGTTGAAGATGGCGTTTGAACTCAAAAAGCTCACCGGCAGCGAAAACCTCTGTATGGCTGGCGGTGTGGCGCTTAATTGTGTGGCCAACGCACGCCTGCGCGATGCCGGACTGTTTCGGAATATCTTTGTGCAACCTGCCGCCGGCGATGCCGGAGGATCTTTGGGAGCGGCACTCGCGGCACATTATATTTATTTCGGAAAACAGTTTAATCCGCGCACTAAAGATGCTATGAAAGGCACTTACCTGGGACCGGCTTTTACCAATGAGGAAACAAAGCAGACCTTAACGGAAATGGGTGCAGTATTCACTTATTTTGAGGATGTTGATGAGCTCTGTGGAATTGTGGCTGGCCGGCTGGCCGGGGGTGCAATTGTGGGCTGGTGCAACGGAAGAATGGAATTCGGACCACGGGCTCTGGGTAACCGGAGTATTCTTGCAGATCCGCGCAATAGCGCCATGCAAAAAAAATTAAATCTGAGCATCAAGTACCGCGAGGGCTTCAGGCCATTTGCTCCCGTTGTTTGCGCCGAAAACGCCTCCGACTATTTTGAGATGGCAACCGAATCGCCCTACATGCTGTTTACCTGCCAGCTGAAAGAACCGTTGAAAGAACCCTTACCGCCAGATTTTGAAAAGCTCACTTGGTCCGAAAAGCTGGCGGTAAATAAAAGCCGGTTGCCTGCCATTACACACCAGGACTTTTCGGCCAGGGTGCAAACGGTGAGCGAAGAAACGAATCCGCCTTTTCATAAGCTGCTAAAAACGTTTGGTTCGTTAACCGGAGTACCCCTGCTGGTAAATACCAGTTTTAATGTGCGCGGCGAGCCTCCGGTATGCACACCTGCCGAGGCGTTTGAATGTTTTATGCAAACGGAAATGGACCTTTTGGTGGTAAATAATTTTTTACTTTATAAAACCGAGCAACCGGAACATGCAAACAAACATCGCTGGAAGCGTGAGTTTAAAAAAGATTGATTTATTTTTGTTCGTATATGGAATTATTCAGTGATATCTGGAAATTTATCGTGGCACGTAAAAAATTCTGGCTGGCGCCCCTCATTGTGATGCTTTTACTGCTTGCCGTGCTTATTGTATTTGGAGGAGGAAGTGCGGTGGCTCCATTCATTTATTCGTTGTTTTAAATGCTATTTAAGCTGCAGGCACATACCAAAACCATGTTGCTGCTCATCGCGGTTTCGCTCGGATGGGCGTTTTACAGTGAACACTTCAAATGGCTGTGGCTCTCTGGCGGCCTGCTGCTGATTTTGTTTTTGTCTGGCACGTTGAGTTTAATTATTCACCGCCTCTGGATGAAACTTGGGCATTACCTTGGTCGGGTAACCACACCATTAATTCTGGGTCTGTTTTATTACCTCCTTCTTTCACCGCTGGCCCTGCTTTCGCGTTTGCGAAGGAAAGACCCTCTGAAGCTGAAAAATAACAATGACAGCTTATTTAATAAAGACGAAAAACTTTTTGTTCCGGCTGATTTTGAAAACCCCTGGTAAATATGACGAAGAATAAAATGTGGAGACGCCGATTGATACAGCTTGTTATTTTTTTAGTACTGTTCATGGTCGCAGAACTGGCCCTTCGTTTGTACGGAATGAAACCCGGAACCTTGATTGATGATTTCGGTGTTGAGCAGCACCCGCAATACATGCAGCGGTTTACATCGGACGAAAAGGGAATTAATCATATTTTTCCAAATGCTGAAACACTGATGCTTGGAACGGTTATTAACGGGCAGGGATTCAGGGGTAGTTTTGACTTTGTGCCGGCAACCCTTGATTCGATCCGGAAATATACCGGACGAAAAATAATTATGTTGGTTGGCGACTCGTATGTGGAAGGTTGTTGCGCCGATACCATGAAAAATTCTTTTCCTGATTTATTAAGCAAAAAACCGGATTATGAGATACTGAATTTTGGTGTGGCAGGCACCGACCCTTTGCAATACCGGCTTGTGGTTGAAAAGTACGCACCCGTGTTGAAACCTGATGTGGTGGTAACCGTGATGTATTATGGCAACGATTTTATTAGCTTCGACCGCGAACCCTGCCCGGATGCGCCGCTCACATTTCCGTTTCGTAAAAACAAATGGATTTTCGGCGTGGCGCCCGACCACCTGTCAAAAAAAGAGCACTACAACTTTAAAAGCCCCGAAGAAGCCTATACGTTTTACCTTAACAACTATACCCTTAAAGGCACGAACAGGGGCTGGCTGACGCATGCCATGAGTTACAGCGTGATACTGACCAAACTTTACTTACTGATTGAACACAGGATAAAACTGAATGAATGGGAACACATGAACAAAGGCCGCACCTGGGATATATACAAGCCAACTTACAAAAACCTGAGCCGCATCAGAACCTGTTGCGACTCGCTTCACATTAAATGCTTGTTTGTGGGAATACCGGCGCCGGGCGAATGTCAGGAAGGTAAAACGCTTGTAAATAAATACGCGCCTTATTTTAAAGACATTCAGGTTACAACTCCTTTAAATTTAACTGGCAGCGATTACGACGGCGGCGGATTGGAAAATCACTTTAACAATGCCGGCCATAAAAAGTATGCGGTGTTTCTGGATAGCCTGTTAAAACCTGAACGCTGATACGTTCGGAGGATATTGATTAAATTAACCAGCGTAAATGCCCGCCAATAATACACAAACCGGTTTATCAACCGTTCTGTTCTTTTTTGTAAAAAAACTGCGCTTGAGTAATCCGTGGAATTACAAAGTGCCCCTTTTGATGGTAATGCCCTATCTGGTATTATTTAATTCCGCTCACAGGGGCAATGATGCCTTAATAACCATCTTGCTTTCACTGATAATAATTATTGGTGTTGCAGGTTTTGGGTATCTGAGCAACGACCTTGGTGATCTAAAAAAAGATGCCTTGATCGGGAAGCCAAACGCAGTTCGCGCCCTCGCCCTGCCCGAAATTATGCAGTTGTATGTTTTGTTTCTTGCAATGACCCTTTTGCCCTGGATTTGGATGCCCATGAATGCAGCCATTATAGCATTACTTTTTTTACAACTTGTTCTTTTTGTCTTGTATTCTTTTCCACCATTTCGTTTCAAGGAGAAAGGCATAACAGGCGTTATAACCGACGCACTCTACGCGCACGTGAACCCGGCAGTTCTGGCGGCTTACACGTATTACCTGTTATGCGGCAAGCATTTTGAAGGTTTCTGGTTTTGGCTGGTGGTACTTGCCCTGTGGCAGTTTGCATTGGGTGTAAGGAATATTTTGTTTCACCAGCTGAAGGATTTTGAAGACGATATAAAATCGGGCACATCCACTTTTGTGACAAAAAACGGAATTGAAAAAACCAGGCGTTGGGCGGCCACATTGATATTGCCGCTCGAAGCGGCACTGTTTGTGGCATTTATGGGAGCGAACCGAACACAACTGTATCTGCTTACACCTTTTGTTCTGCTTTACTGGATGGCTGCCTACACCATGAATCGGGAAAGGTTACGCCAATTAGGATTCAGGGAGCGGGCCTATTTGCTGCTCGATGATTTATATGTATTGTGGCTGCCTGTATTTATTCTTTTGGTTCTACCCTCAATTCAATTTCAATACATTGTTGTATTGCTCGTGCACCTGATTATTTTTAGCAATGGCCCAAAGCGATTTATTTTAAACAGGTTCGGGAAATAATGAAAGAGCGGAACATAGCCATTGTTACAACCAATCTGTACAAGTACTCAGAAACGTTTATTCATGCGCATTACCGTTTACCACGGGCAAACATCCATATTTTGTACGCAGGTTACCTGCCTCAAAATTACCGGCATTTGCGCACACAGGGCAGTTTATGGCCCGGGGCGTCGCTGTTTCAGAAACTGGGATTCGCAAAAAAACAAAATGAGCAGGCTCTGGTGGAGGGCATCGCCACCTACCTGTTACAAAACCGCATTGAAGCCGTTCTTTGCGAATACGGCCCATCGGGTGTAGAAATGATGAGCATCTGCAGCAAACTTAAGTTGCCCTTGTTTGTGCATTTTCATGGCTATGATGCTTACCGGCAGGATGTATTGAACTCTTATGGAACTAAGTACCCTGAACTTTTTGAAACGGCTGCTGGTATTGTTGTGGTTTCTGAACACATGAAAACACAATTGGAAAAGCTGGGATGCAAAAGCAGAAGAGTGAAGCTGCTGCCTTATGGCATCAACACAGGTTTTTTTAAGCCAGGCCGTATTAAGTGTGCAGATTTTACATTTGTGGCCTGCGGCCGCTTTGTGGATAAGAAGGCGCCGCACATCACCATTGGGGCTTTTGCCACGGCTAAACAAAAACGACCCGATCTGAAACTTTTAATGATAGGCGACGGAGAACTGCTTGATGCGTGCAAAGCACTGGTTGCGGAATTAAATATTGTAGAATCAGTAACATTTTTGGGCCCCCTTGAACCAGGCCGTGTGGCTGAAATAATGGGCAGTGCCCATGTGTTTGTGCAGCACTCGGTGAACACAGCTACAGGCGATTCGGAAGGCACACCGCTCGCCATACTGGAAGCGGGTGCCTGTGGTTTGCCCGCGATTGCCACACGCCACGGAGGCATTCCGGATGTGATCAGTGACGGTATAAACGGATTTTTGATTGAACAGGGCGATGAAGCGGCGATGGCAAAAAAAATGCTGGAGTTGGCCACGAATGCTGCTCTGGCTGAAAAAATGGGTCGCGAGGCCAGACGCCGGATTGAAAGCGGATACACGGAGCAAAAGTATCTGGAAGCGATACGGGCCTTGATTGAAACAGGCCTGAACGGGTAATGGATTCAAAATTAGTTGCGGAGCCGGTTTTAGGTTACGATGCAGCGCAAGGGATTGCAGCGGAGGGGCGCGCGGCCCCCTGCCTTATGGGTGATGGGCGAGGAGGCTTTTGCAAAGGTGCAAAAGACCCCGCAGCACACAGCGTGGATGGCGCGGCTGGCAACCATGGCAGGAGGCAAGCGACCCGAAGCGGAAAGCCCGGTGCCGCAGCAAAGAACGTGTTATGGCGGCTGCGGCATGCGCCCGAAAGAGAAAACAAAGCGCGCATAAACTCGGCATAATTCAGTATTTTTGAAACGAAAGGTGTAACACAGAGATATGAAGGCAATTGTACTTGGCGCCGGAGGATTTATAGGCAACCATCTTGCAGGCAGGCTTAGGTTGGAAGGTTTTTATGTAAAAGGAATTGATCTTAAACTTCCGGCATTTGGAGAAAGCCCCTGCCACGATTTTGTTGCAGGCGATTTGCGCAATGCAGCCTTTTGCGACGAACACATTACTTCAGATTTTGACGAAGTTTACCAGTTGGCCGCCGATATGGGCGGAGCAGGCTATTTATTTACCGGCGAAAACGATTTTGCCGTGATGCACAATTCGGCCCTTATAAACATCAACGTTTGTAACCTGGCGGTGGAGCGCGGAATAAAGAAACTGTTTTACTCCTCCAGCGCCTGCATTTACCCCAAACACAATCAACTGGACCCGCAAAACCCGCAGTGCGCCGAACATAGCGCTTACCCGGCCGATCCGGACAGTGAGTATGGCTGGGAAAAACTGTTTAGCGAACGCCTTTATCTTTCGGCCATGCGCAATTACGGTTTGCAGGTACGTGTGGCACGTTTTCATAATGTTTACGGACCGCTTGGAGTTTATAATAACGGAAAGGAAAAAGCGCCGGCGGCCTTGTGCCGCAAAGTGGCTGAGGCAGCTCCCGGAGGTACCATTGAAATTTGGGGAAGTGGCATGCAAACACGATCCTTTCTATACATTGACGATTGCCTGGACGGCATTAGAAAATTAATGGACAGTAATTTTACGGGGCCCGTAAACATAGGTTCGGAAGAAAAAATAGCGCTCAATGATTTTGCAAAACTCATTATTGATATTTCCGGCAAGCCGCTTTCTGTAAAAAACATTGAGGGTCCGATTGGTGTGAACGGACGTACCTCGGATAATGCGGTGGCCCTGCGCGAGTTTGGCTGGCAGCCCAAATACGGCCTGCGCGAAGGAATCTCAAAAACCTACGATTGGATAAACAGGCAGATAAGGCACAACGAAATTAAATTGCAGCACAGCTATTGAGTATGCTTGGGCAAAAGGAGCTTCCTTATCTTTCCATTGTAGCCGTGTCGCGAAACGATAACCACGGAGGTGATATGCAGAAACGTATGCGCCTTTTTGTGAATGGCCTCATACATCAGTGCGACAAACACAAGCTGGCCTGCGAGCTGATACTTGTGGAGTGGAACCCGGTGGCCGGTAAACCGTTGCTGCATGAAGTGCTTCCGGCGCCGCCGGCAAACAGTTTTCTTACCATCAGATACATTATTGTTCCCGGCGAAGTGCATGCCGGGTTTGCGTTTTCGGATCGCCTGCCGCTTTTTCAGATGATTGGCAAAAATGCAGGCATCAGGAGGGCAAAGGCCGAATATATTTTGTGTACCAATGTAGATTTATTGTTTTCGGAGCAGCTTTTTGAACGACTGGCGCGGCGCGAACTGAAGCCCGGTGTTTTTTACAGAGCAAACCGCTGCGATGTGCCCAATACTCTCGACGAAAGCCTGAGCCACGAAAAACAACTGGAATTTTGTTCGCAAAATATAAAAGAGCGACTTGGAAAAAGTAACCGCTATGCAAATTTTGCGTCAACCAGCGGTGCACTTTTCCGCTACCCGGTATTGCAACCGGTTTTGCAATTGCTTTCGAAAATAAAATCAACCTACGCCAACAAACCCGAAGACAAGCTGAACGAGCTGGACCTGAATGCATGTGGCGATTTTACACTGATGAGTAAAAAAGACTGGGTGGACATTCAGGGTTATCCCGAACTTGAGATTTACTCGATTCACATTGATTCGATGGGGTTGCTGGCGGCTGCAGCTCTTGGCAAACAACAGGTTATTTTTAACTGGAACGAGTGTACTTACCACATGGAGCATACGGGGGGATGGGAGTTTAAAAATCCGATTGATAAAATTCATTTTTACACCAATAAACCGATGCTCGACTGGTGGACCGTGCGCGAGGCGGGGCTGCACCTCATTAAAACGCGGGGCACGTTTAATCTTAATAAACCTGATTGGGGGATGCTGGGGAGGCAACTTCAGGAAATAATTGTTTAAGTTGCCGGCCTAGGGTTGATCCATTGTAAAATGGAAGCTGTTTTGCAGCGCTGGCAGCTTTTGCCAGTTAAGCGCCCTGGCCACCAATGTAAATTCATGTCCCGCCTTTAAATGCGCAAGTGTGAGGGTACTGTCGGCTGCCGAATACTGATAATTGAATTCTGTTTGTCTCAGATCATAATCCGTAAGAATGAATTTTTTCTCCGATTCATCAATGAGGAGTTTATAATCCTGCATTGCATCGTTATCCGATTGAAAAATTAAAAAATTTTGACGGTGAATAAAAATGTTTTTGATGTGTTGAGCCATTCTAGTGCTGTCGCTGGTTATCATGTTTGTAACGGTATAGGCGCCGCTTAGGGGATGGCGGGGTGTTTCATCCTGATTCAGGTATCCGCTCCTGATGGCGGGCAGGAAGTATATAATGAATATAAGACTAACAAACGCCAAATGGATAAAATGTTTTACGTATGGTTTTGTAAAAGACCAGTCAGGTGCAGAATGGTTTACCAGCTTGCATCGCTGAGAGCCTGTCAAAAATCCTTTTTCATGCAATATCATAACAACACTTGCCAAAAGCAGAAAGCCTGAATAGAGTTTTACTGAGATATCGAAGCAAAGATTGATTGCAAAAATATTTACCGAAAGAAAAAAACAAAGCAATAGTCCGACTCGACGCAGCCGCTTAAACAAAAGAAGCGATCCCGCAATAACTTCAGCCAGCCCAAGAAAAAGGCTATATGAGTAGGAGGTTCCTATGGTACTCCAGTAAAGGATGTCCTTATCCAGTTTGCCAAACGGTGTGTAAAGAATGTTAGGCTCCGGCGAATAAAACTGAAGCTTAAAAATTTTGTTGGCCCCGTAATTAAACATGCTCCAGCTAAGGTGTAAAAGCAACAGCATGAACAGTAAGTCAATTATCTTTTCTTTAGCTATGTTTTTTCCGGATAGAAATGACAAAAGGAGCGTTACCACAACGGAAACTGGCAAAAGTAGAGTTGCAAGAATGTAAAGCAGGGTGGAGTCGGACGAAATCTGAGGGTCTGCAAGCTGAAGACGAAAAACGGTTTCTGATAAGAATACCAGCAGATTTTTGAAAACAAAATCAGTTATCTCCTGCTGAAAAGGAAAAAAACCAACGGGAATAAAAAGGCAAAAAAGAATCAGGTAAACGTAAACGGCAAAAACAAAATGAGTCCGGCGAGGATTGATATTGCTACCCGTTTCTGACAAAACCTGTGTTACTTTCTGGGTTTGAAAGGGAAGCCTTCAATCGGAAAATTCTCTGTGGAATTCATAATCTCAATTTGGCGCCCATTACTTTCTGAGTAAATCACCCATTCTAAAACCTGCTCTCTGTTTTGCAAGGTGTTTAAATTATGACCGTAAAAATACATTTGAATGGAGCTGGGTTTTGGATCGTTTTTGCTTTTTTGAGTAGAGTATCTATGGTAATATATCACAACGCAGGTGTCGTTTATTTTTCGGATGGACTCAACATTGATTTTTAGTTGTTTGAGCCCAAAGTCCGAGTATTCGATTCCAAACAGGTTGTGTTGCAAAGAGCGATGAAAGGTAGTGTTACTGCCGCTGTGGCTTTTGTGCCATATTTTTTTGGTTTGGGAAAAGGCAGGTGTCGCCACCAGTGAAACGACGGCAATAAAAACCATATGAATTGTTTTTTTTATCATATCATTTCTTTTTTGAAGACCTGGGTTTAGAAGCAAAATTAAAATTTATAAAGGTAGTGCTGTCCACGTTAAGCTGGTAATTTGACATAAACTCGGGTTGGCGTTTTAAAAATAAAGCAACGCTTTGCCTTGACACCAGCGAAGGCATATCGCTTTTGTGAATGGGAACAACCACCTGAGCCATTTCGGACTTGTTTTTGTTTTTTACCGCAGGTTTTGTGTAGAGTACTACCAGACTTGTGTCGCCTTTTTTAATAACCTTTTCAATCTTTAATAACTTAATTGTTTCAAAATACAAATCCACCGTATCAAAATTGGGTTTTCCAAAGTCGGAATGGCCGGTTTCAAAAATCGAATTCGAAAGAGCTTTCCCGAAAGTGGAACTGGAGCCGCTGTGGCTTTTGTGCCATATTTTTTTGGTTTGAGCCGGTGTCGCTGAGGCAATGCCTGCAAGTGCACAAAGAAGGAGTAATTTTTTCATGTTTTATAAGTCGCTCAGTGATACAATCTAAAGTAGCGGTTCAAATTGTTAAAACGAAGCACTTAACCTATTTTAACTTCACATAAACCCAGTATATTTGAAATATATGAACGAAAAAATTGCGGTGATTGGTATTGGCCGTTTGGGACTTTGCCTGGCGCTTAATCTGGAACGAACCGGAATGGAAGTGCTGGGTGTGGATGTGAACGAAAAAACAGTGGATGCGGTAAACAAAAAAACACTCGAAACAACTGAGCCGCTGGTAACAGAGTATTTAAGTAAGGCAAAAAACCTTTCTGCAACCACCGACCTGTCGCGCATCATTCAGGAAAAAATTGAAATTGTTTTTGTTGTTGTGCCAACCCCTTCCTTACCCAACGGTGGCTTCGATCATCGTTTGATTGACGAGGTGGCAGGCAAATTAGCAAAGCTACCGAAGCCACAAACAAAAACGCTGCTGATTATTAATAGTACCACCATGCCGGGGTATTGCGGCCTGCTTCATAAAAAAATGGAAGCATTTAACTATGAGGTCATTTATAACCCGGAATTCATTGCACAGGGCAGTATTATCCGCGATCAGCAACAGCCCGATCAGGTACTAATAGGCGAGGCGGATGCCGTTTGCGGCGACAGACTGGAGCATATTTACAAAAAAGTGTGTATCAACAATCCGGTGTTTTGCCGGATGTCGTTTATCAGTGCCGAGATCACCAAACTGGCCACCAATTGTTTTCTTACCAGTAAAATTGCCTTTGCCAATGCGGTGGGCGATCTGGCAACTCTTGCCGGTGCCCAGCCCGATAAAATATTAAAGGCAATTGGAAGCGATAAACGGATTGGTGAAAATTACCTGCGTTATGGTTTCGGGTATGGCGGCCCGTGTTTCCCACGCGATAATAAAGCCTTCCGGAAGTTTTCTTCGGAGCTCTCTTACACGGCCGTGTTAAGTGAGGCAACTGATAAAGCGAATGCGCAGCACGGTGCGTTTATGTTTTCAGAATGGCTAAAGAAGTTTAACGATACTGACAGCATTGTTTTTGATTCGGTTACATACAAACCCGGAACCGATATACTGGAAGAGTCTCAGCAATTAAAGCTTGCTGTAGAGCTTGCCAAAGCGGGACGCAAGGTACACATTAAGGAACGCAAAGAAGTAATAGAGGCTTTGAGAAAACAATACGGCAATTTGTTTCAATACTCGGTGCGATGAAACACAAACCCGCCATAGTGATTGTTGCTTATAACAGGCCCGGACCTTTGCACCGGCTTTTAATTTCGGTGGCCGCCGGCTTTTATGAACACCGCGACATACCACTTGTAATAAGTATTGACAAGGGTGATTCGGAACAGGTAAAATTACTTGCCGGAAATTTTGACTGGCAACATGGCAGCAAGCGGATAATTGAATTTGATTACCACCTCGGCCTTAAAGAGCATATTCTGCGCTGCGGTGATCTGTGCCTGGAGTACGGTTCGGTAATCCTGCTGGAAGACGACCTTTTAGTTTCGCCTTGGTTTT
>CALMNJ010000697.1 GCA_937868675.1 uncultured Bacteroidota bacterium
GAAAGCGGTGCCATTAACCGTGATGTGTACAGCATTGGCCTTGACGGGAAGAACAAGAAAAAACTCTCCACCAAAACGGGGTTCAATAGCTTCGAGTTTACCAATGGCTACAGGTTTTATCTCTCCACCTATCACAATGCGGCCACACCACCACTGTACGAATTGTATAGCATTGATGGAAAACTTGTAAAAGTGCTGGAGGATAATGCGGCCCTGAAGGAAAAAATGAAAAACTATAATCTTGCCAAAAAAGAATTTTTCACGTTCAAAAATTCGGAAGGCACAGAACTTAACGCATGGATGATGAAGCCCGTTGATTTTAATCCCGACAAAAAGTATCCGGTATATATGTATGCATACAATGGTCCGGGAAGCAACGAATGCAACAACGGCTGGGATGGTTTTGATTATTTCTGGCATAGCCTGCTTAATCAGGAAGGCTATATTGTGGTGTGTGCCGATGGACGCGGAACCATGGGCCGGGGCCGCCAGTTTAAACACAGCACATATCTGCAGCTTGGAAAACTGGAAACCATGGATCAGCTCGATTTTGCTAAATACCTTGGCGGGCTCCCTTATGTGGATGCGGGTCGCATTGGTTTTCAGGGCTGGAGCTACGGAGGTTACATGGCCTCGCTCATGATTAGTAAGGGAGCCGGCATTATTAAGAGTGCCATAGCAGTGGCTCCGGTAACCAACTGGAAATATTACGACAATATTTATACCGAGCGGTTTTTGCGTAAGCCTGCCGACAACAAAAGTGGTTATGAGGACAACTCACCCACCAACTTTGTGAAAAACATTAAAGGAAATTTTTTGTTGATTCATGGCAGCGCCGACGATAATGTGCATGTACAGAACAGCATGGAACTGGCGGCAGCACTGGTAAAAAACAACATCCCCTTTGATTTTATGATCTATCCGAATAAAAACCATGGCATCCATGGCGGGCTCACACGTTTGCATATTTACTCGAAAATATTGAAGTTCGTAAAAGAAAATCTCTAGGATGCCGAAAAAGCGTTTAATTGTTTTCACCGGTGCCGGTATCAGCGCTGAAAGTGGTATTAAAACTTTCAGGGATGCCGGAGGCTTGTGGGAACAGTACCGTGTGGAAGATGTGGCAACCCTGGAGGCATGGAACAAAAACCGTGAACTTGTACTGGAATTTTATAACCAGCGCCGCAGCCAGGTGCTAAGTGCCGAACCAAACGCCGCACACCATTTTCTGGCCGAACTCGAAGCTGATTTTGAAATCACCGTAATTACTCAGAATGTGGACGACCTGCACGAGCGCGCCGGAAGTACCAGTGTGTTGCATCTGCACGGTGAACTTATGAAGGCGCGCAGCTCGGTTGACCCATCACTTATTTATCATCTGAAGGAAAAAGGCATAAAACTGGGCGATAAATGTGAAAAGGGCTCACAATTAAGACCACACATTGTTTGGTTTGGTGAGGCGGTGCCTCAAATGGATACGGCCAATTACATGGCTGGCGGCGCCGAATTGTTTGTGGTGATCGGCACCTCGCTTAATGTTTATCCTGCGGCCAATATTCTCAATTTTGTCATGCCCGGTGTGCCCATCTGGTTGCTTGACCCGGGCGACTTTAATCTCAACTACATCAGGGGTCTGAAGCACATCAAAAAAACAGCGGTAGGCGGTATAGACGAACTTAAAAAGGACCTATACGAACATCTTTAATTATCTGAGGAATTAAGTACCGTTATTTGCGGCCTGGACATTTCTTACAGCGGTCGCCTTTTTTGTGACGCTTGCAACAGTCTTTCTTTTTCTTCTGGAGCTCAAAAATGAAACTCAGCGCACAGTTGCCGGCAATAAATGCCTTTGTTTTTGTTGTGGCTTCTTCCATACCGTAAAATTAAATGGGAGCCTTTATTTTTTAAATACCATAAAAGCGGTAATTTTCCGGCCTTAACACAGTAATTTGAACAACGAAGCACTCGATAGCTGGCTCAACTGCCCCCAGGCACCCTGCCTGATCGCGGGTCCATGCGGTGCCGAAAGCATGGAGCAGCTCAGAGCAACGGCAGAGGGACTTAAGGAACTCGGAAAAGTTTCACTTTTCAGGGCGGGCGTCTGGAAACCGCGCACCCGTCCCAACGCCTTTGAGGGCCGGGGCGAGGAGGCTCTGAAATGGCTGCAGGCAATTAAAGCCGAGTTTGGATTTAAAATAACGGTTGAAGTAGCCAATGCCCAGCATACCGAGCTGGCGCTTAAATATGGAATTGACGTATTATGGATCGGCGCCCGCAGTACCGTAAATCCATTTAGCGTTCAGGAAATTGCCGATGTGCTTAAGGGCGTTGACATCCCTGTGATGGTTAAGAACCCCATTCATGCCGACCTGCAGCTTTGGATCGGGGCTCTTGAACGTGTAAACAATGCCGGTATCAAAAAACTGGCAGCCATTCACCGGGGCTTTCATTTTTCGGGAAACACCAAATACCGAAACAAACCCATGTGGCAAATACCCATTGAGCTTCGTACGCATTTTCCGTCGCTGCCAATTATTTGCGATCCAAGCCACATCAGCGGAAACCGGGAGCTGATACCACAGGTGGCGCAAAAGGCGCTTGATCTGGGCATGAATGGCCTCATGATTGAGTCACATTACAACCCTTCGCTTGCGCTCAGCGATGCACAACAACAACTTACCCCCGCGCAACTTGGCGAGTTGCTGGGGCGTCTCATTGTTCGCAGGGAGCAAGCCGGCGAGCAGGAACGGAACCAGTTGGAAGAATTGCGCCGCATGATTGACGAGATTGACGACGAGATACTGAACGTGCTGAAAAAGCGTGTGCAGGTTATAGAACAGATCGGATTGTATAAAAAAGAACACAATGTCACTATTTTTCAACTCGAACGCTGGCAGGAAATGCTCAGAACCCGTGGCCAGTGGGCCGACAAACTCGGACTTTCGCGCCAGCATATTGAACGCATTTGCCAGCTTCTGCACGAAGAAAGTATCCGGATACAGAACGCGCTTATGAACGATTGAGCCACCGGGTGTCAGCTGCGAGTGGGTAATCAAACAATTCGGTTGGTGGTTTTAATCATAAATTATCACGCAAATACCATGCGGCGCTTTCTGAAAAAATGTAACTATATTTGAATAACAGGTGTTTTGTAGCAATAATGACAAGCATTGACCTATCTGATTTTGTGATACTGGTAAAAAACCAGTTTAGTGAAGAAATTCGTGATGATATCAACGAGCAAACCGATTTTAAGGCCCTGAAAGAGTGGTCTTCGCTGCAAACCATTATTGTGGTAAACGAAATACACAAACACTATAATGTGATACTGAACAGCGATGATTTTTCGGCTGCCCAAAACCTGGGCCAGCTCTACGAAATCGTTGAAAGCAGGCATATCTGATGGCTTTCTTTTCACTTTCAAATGTTTCCATGCGGGCGGTGGCGGCTGTTGTTCCGCGTAGGCAGGTATCCAATTACAGCTTAGCGGCATTTAGCGAGGATGAAAAAAACAAACTGGTTTCCACGCTCGGTATCGAAAACCGCAGGGTTGCGGAGCCCGCACAATGTGCATCAGACCTTTGTTATGCCGCTGCCAAAAAAGTCATTGCACGGCTTAACTGGAAGCCGGAGGAAATTGAGGCCTTATTTTTTGTTACCCAAACCCCTGATCATATTCTTCCCGGCAACAGCACCCAGTTGCAGCACCGTTTGGGCCTGTCCGAACAGTGTGCGGCCTTTGATATCAATCAGGGTTGTGCAGGCTATGTGTACGGGTTATCCATGGCCGCTTCGTTTATTTCGGCCACCAAAGCAAAAAAGGTTTTGTTGCTGGTGGGCGATACCATCACAAAACTGGTGAGCCCCGGCGACAAAAGCCTGGAACCGATTTTTGCCGATGCGGGTACCGCTACGGCACTTGTGTATAATGATGAGGCCGACCAAATGCACTTTAACCTCGAAACGATTGGCAGGGAATATGAGGCAATTATTGTAAAAGAAGGAGCCTCCCGTTATCCCGGTATAAATGCCGATGCTGCGCGCCTCAGTATGAAAGGGCTGGATGTGTTCAACTTCAGTATTCAGCGGGTGGCGCCCCATGCCGAAGCGCTGCTGCAAAAAGCCAGTTGTGATAAGCAGCAGGTGGATGCGTTTGTTTTTCATCAGGCTAATAAGCTTATTCTGGAGTCTATTGGAAAGAAGATGAACATTTCTCCGGACAAAATGCCCATGTCGCTGCAGCACTACGGAAATACAAACGGCGCCACCATTCCCCTGACCCTGGCACATAACTTTGGGGGACAGGTGTTTAAAGATAAAAACGTTTTAATGTGCGGATTCGGGGTTGGACTATCCATCGCTTCCTGTCTTGTTCGCATGAAAGAAACTATATTTGAACCGGTAACCGAAATTTGAGTTCAGCGCCTGCATATTCGTTTGTTATTCCGGTTTACAAAAGCGTGGCCAGTCTGGAACCTTTGTTTGAAGGTATTAAACAATTGATGACGGAATACGGTGCTGGCTTCGAAGTTATTTTTGTGGAGGACAATGGTTCGAAGGAAAGCTGGAATAAACTTTTGGAAATAAAAGCGAAGCATGCCGGCGAAGTGAGTTTGATTATGCTGA
>CALMNJ010000698.1 GCA_937868675.1 uncultured Bacteroidota bacterium
TTGGAATGAGCCCCCGCAGCTGCATAAACATAGCAAAGGGCAAGCGGGGCCGGAGCGTAAAGCCCGACCCTTTCGGCCTCCGCGAATGACCGTACCGAAAGGGGCAGCCCCAAAAAAACACTTATTAAAATATTAACTTAGAAAAATGAACAAACTCAACATTAAAGGCGACGACCTTAAAGAAGTTGGTTACCCACAGGGTAAAGCCATTGGTCTTGCCATTCGCATCATTGACCAGAATTACCGCGACCAAAACCGCGACGAGGTAATGACCCTGTTGGCAAAGGTGCTGCGGTATCCTGAAAATTTTCTGGACGATGACGTTTTATCCCCAATTGCAAAGGAACTGATCGAAAAACCTGAAGCAGAAACGGCGGTGCCGGAAATTCCACTGAAAGAAACGGTGGATGAGTATGCTGTTTATGGAAAACAACACATTGAACCGGGTGCCATGGCGCAAATGGAAGTGGCGATGAAATTGCCGGTAACCGTTGCCGGCGCCTTAATGCCCGATGCGCATCAGGGCTATGGTTTGCCAATTGGCGGTGTGCTGGCCACAAACAATGCCGTGATCCCTTACGGGGTGGGTGTTGATATTGGATGCCGCATGGCCCTTTCGGTGTTTGATATTCCGGAAACATACTTTGCCGAAAATCAGGCAAAATTTAAACGCGAGCTTATTGCCTGGACGAAATTTGGCGCCGGTGCCGGATGGCAGGGCAAATTTCGTGCGGAACACGCGGTGCTTGACCGCGCCGAATTTAACGCTACGCCATTCATAAAAAATCTTCACGATAAAGCGGTGCATCAATTGGGAACTTCGGGTGGAGGCAACCATTTTGTGGAATGGGGAATTATTGAATTTGAAAAAGACGATGCACAACTGAACATTGCTGCCGGAAAATACGTGGCGCTGCTTACACATTCGGGTTCGCGCGGATTTGGCGCCACCATTGCCGGGCATTATACAAAACTGGCAAAAGAGATTTGCCACTTGCCTAAGGAAGCGCAGAACCTGGCTTACCTGGGGCTTGATACCGCCGAAGGGCAGGAGTACTGGATGGCCATGAACCTTGCGGGTGATTATGCTTCGGCCTGTCATGAAGTGATTCATAAGCGCTTGACTGCTGCCATTGGCGGGCAACTGCTGACACGTGTGGAGAACCACCATAATTTTGCGTGGAAGGAAAAGTACAACGGACAGGATGTGATTGTGCACCGCAAAGGCGCAACACCGGCGGCAAAGGGCGTACTTGGAATTATTCCCGGCTCCATGACGGCTCCCGGATTTTTGGTGCGTGGTAAAGGAGAAGAGCACGCGATTAATTCCGCATCTCACGGCGCAGGACGACAAATGAGCCGCACACAAGCCATTAAAACGGTAACCAAAGGTGCTATGCAAAAAGAACTGAAAGCGCATGGCGTTACCTTGATAGGCGCTGGACTGGATGAAGCGCCTTTTGCATACAAGGATATAAATACGGTAATGAAAGCGCAATCGGAATTGGTGGATGTACTCGCGAAATTTTCGCCAAAAATTGTGCGCATGGCCGATGATGGAAGTAAGGAGGATTAGCAATGAGAAGGGTATTTACATACGAGTTGCTTGATGCTGGTTGGGCCAGGATAAGAGTGGAGTATGGCGAAAAGTACTACGAATGTGTGTTTTCGTATCTGTATGACAGCATGAAGGAATTTTCGGGTGCTATATTAAAACTACACAATCGCGTGAAGGAAGCATCGGTTTCCTTTATGGATGAGCCGGGCGAGTTTCGTATTCTGTTTCATTTGGACTTAAATACTGGTTTTGTAATGGTTACTTGTTTGTGGCATGATGAAACTTATGCGTGTTATAATAAAGTAATTAGTGAATACAAGACCATGTTTATGTTTAAAATAAAGTTATATACCCTAATCTCAAACGTTTTCGACATTTTTGACAAAACTTACATTGAGTACGGGGAGAAGGGTTATGGAGAGCGATGGGGCGCACACCCGTTTCCAACCGAAAACTATTTAAAGTTGAAAAGCGTAATGGAGAGAATAGAGTACTTTAATTAAGTATGGCCAACCCAAACAAAGGTGCCGTTAAACAGAAATACTTCGGCAGAGCGCTAGGCTTATAACCCGGAAGTGTTGGTTCAAATCCGGCCCCGCCTAAAAGCGGGTAGCTCAATACAACTCTGTTGCCTTTTGCCCTTTGATTGATTGGAATAAACAAGCATGAAAATTATCGTCATATCCGATACACATGGGCAGCACCAGGGGCTTAAGTTACCCGATGGCGATATGATTATTCACGCAGGCGACATCAGCAGCCGTGGGCGAGAGGAGCAGGTGCTCGACTTTTTACAATGGTTTGAAAAACTTGATTTTAAATACAAATTATTTATTGCGGGCAACCACGATTTCTTTTTCGAGAACGCCGCACCCGACAAAATACAGAGCATTATTCCGTCAAACGTTATTTATCTGAACGACAGCGATGTGACAATAGAAGGTATTAAACTATGGGGCTCGCCGGTTACACCCTGGTTTCACGACTGGGCCTTTAACCGCAACCGCGGCGCGGATATACAAAAGCATTGGGATTTAATTCCCGCCGATGCCGGAATTGTTATTACTCATGGCCCGGCTTACGGTATCCTCGACAAAACCGTTTATGGAGAGCATGTTGGCTGTATGGATTTTCTGAAAAAAATGGAAACAGTAAAGCCCAGGTATCACATTTGTGGCCATATTCACGAAGCATATGGCGCATTCGAACACAACGGCACCACCTGGATCAATGCCAGCGTGCTTGACTCAAAGTATCGAAGGTGTAACGAACCGGTGATACTCTTTTACTAAGTCAATACCATTGGTCAGTAAAAATTAATTTATTTTTGCCTCCGTTGAAAACTAACATTCGCATACGCGCAGTATTATAATCCAGTCACAAAAACCCCCGGTGACTGGCCAGCTTTTCATTTTCTTAAACTAAATCAACCAATCCTTCAGGCAAAGTAGGGCTTTCCTGAATGTGCGGTCAACCCGGAACAGCGAAATGCCTCATGCATTGGCCTGTTCCACAATTACAATAAAATGAAAAATCGAAACTTAATAAGAAATATAGGTATTGTGGCGCACATTGATTCTGGAAAAACAACGCTTACCGAACGCATACTGTATTACACCGGAGTAACTCATAAAATGGGTGAGGTACATCATGGCAACGCTATCATGGATCACCTTAAACAGGAGCAGGAACACGGTATCACCATCGTTTCGGCGGCAACACGCTGCGAATGGAACGGGTACGATATTAGTATTATTGATACACCGGGCCACGTTGACTTTACGGTAGAAGTGAACCGCTCGTTGCGGGTACTTGATGGGCTCGTGTTTCTATTCTCATCGGTGGATGGGGTAGAGCCGCAATCGGAAAACAACTGGCGACTGGCCGATGAATACAAGGTAAGTCGCATGGCGTTTGTAAATAAGATGGACCGCACAGGAGCCGACTTTATGAAGGTGATTGCCGACATACGTCAAAAATTAAAGTGCCGGGCCATTGCCATACAAATGCCTATTGGTGCAGAAAGTGAGTTTGAAGGCATTGTTGATCTGGTGAAGATGAAGGCCATCAAACAAAGTGGTAAAATGGGGCAGATAACGGAAGTAACCGAAATTCCTGATAACCTGATGCAGGAGGCAATGACCATGCGGCAGGAGTTGATTGAAACGCTGTGCGAAATCAATATCCGATTGCTTGAAAAATACCTCAACGAGGAAGAAATCGGGGCGGGTGAAATTGCTTTGGCGCTTCGGGAGGCTTGTATTGCCAATACATTGGTGCCGGTGCTTTGCGGGTCGGCGTTTAAAAACAAAGGCGTGCAAACCCTGCTCGACTATGTGATTGAGCTCTTGCCTTCGGCATTAGACAAAGGCAGCGATGCAAATCAGCCGTTTGTTGGTTTGATTTTCAAAGTGGTGACCGACAAGCACGGAAAACTTTCGTTCCTCCGCTTATATAGCGGAAGTTTACGAACAGGTGATACGGTGCTGAATTCAACAACCGGCGAAACGGAGAGAATATCAAGAATATTCCAAATGCATGCCGGCGAACGAAAAAGCATTGATATCGCTTATGCAGGTGATATAGTGGCAGTAACCGGCCCCAGGAACGCAACAACCGGGCACACGCTTTGTGATCCGCAACATGCAGTGGAGCTTGAGGCGATGCATTTTCCGGAGCCTGTTATTTCGGTGGCCATTGAACCGAAAACGCAAGCCGACTACGACCGCATTGCGTACGCCTTGTCAAAAATGACGGAGGAAGACCCGACGTTTGTGGTGAAAAGCGATGCAGAACTGGGTCAAACCATCATTAGTGGTATGGGCGAGTTGCACCTTGACATCAAGATTGATATGCTGAAGACGGATTATAATGTGGAAGTGAATAAAGGCGTTCCAAAAGTGGCTTATAAGGAGCGACTTGGAAAAACCATTAAGCACCGCGAGTTGCATAAAAAACAAACGGGTGGCAGCGGACAGTACGCTGATATTCATTTTGAAATCGGGCCTCGTGAGGATAACGAAGAAGGATTGCTTTTTGTGAATGAGATCAGCGGTGGTGCAATTCCCCTTCAGTTTATTCCGGCCGTCGAAAAGGGCTTCAGGGCCTGTATGAGTAACGGTAAATTCGGATATCCGATCCGGGGCATGAAAGTGCGCTTGTTTGACGGAGGATATCACCGTGAAGATTCTGACGCCCTTTCGTTTGAATTGTGCGCGAAGGAAGCTTTCCGAAATGTTCTTGAACGGTGTGATCCGGTAATGCTTGAGCCAATGATGACTGTAACGGTAAATATTCCTGACGAGTACACCGGTGTGGTTTTAGGCGACCTTAACAAGCGCAATGGTATGATATCTGAACTGAGCGACAGGAATAGCGGCAGATACATTCGGGCCCACATTCCGGTTTCGAACATGTTTGGTTACATGACCGATCTTCGGACGATTACTTCCGGCAGGGGCAACTTCAACATGGTGTTTTCTCACTATGAAGCAATAACCTGATTGTACAAACTAAAAGCCGACCCATTCCGGGCCGGCTTTTTAATGAGGCCGTTACTTTTTCAATTGTATTGTTTCCAAAAAGCAGAATACCACCGGTTGGGAATGGCCAGGCCTGAGGATACTTTTTTCCCATTGAGGCACAAAATTGGAGTCGGTTTTAATAACATAAGCATCTGCCATGCCACCAGGGCTTTCAAACCCCATTTGCCAGAGTCGGGAGGTGAGCAAATAACCACCATCTTGCGTTCAGATAAGTGTTTCAACACTGGCGCCGTAAAACGAAACCGTGGGTGTTGGGTGAGTGTAACACCGATACAGAGTAATTTGTGTATAGAGACGAAAATAAAGAAAATCG
>CALMNJ010000699.1 GCA_937868675.1 uncultured Bacteroidota bacterium
CTCGAAGGCTTACAGTTTAATTTACCTACTGTTATTATACACAGTCTGGGTAAAGATCTTTTTAAAAGCCTTATTGAAACCTCTGTTTTTTGCTATGCCGATACGGCAGAAACGATTCTTAAGCAAATAAACGAATTTGTTCCTTCGCAACATGCTGCTGAATACAAAATAGAAACATCGGAAGCATTGGCATGCGAGGCCTTGACTTTGGTAACTCAAAAACGCGTTTTGGCAGCCTGATAATTATGTGTGGAGTTGCAGGTATCGTTAAATTAAATAACCGGGCGGTTGAATACCAGCATTTAAAAACATTCACGGATTCTATTTCACACCGTGGGCCGGATGGCTCTGGCTATGAATTGTTTGAAGAAGGACGCGTTGGCCTGGGGCACCGCAGGCTCTCAATTCTTGATTTATCGGAAGCTGGAAAACAGCCAATGTTTGACGCAACGGCAGACCACTGTATCACATTCAATGGTGAGATCTACAACTTTATTGAAGTAAGGAATGAATTAAAATTATCGGGTTTTAGCTTCCATACTGAATCTGACACGGAAGTAATCCTTGCCGCCTACAGGCAATGGGGAAAAAACTGCCTGCATAAATTCAATGGCATGTTTGCAATTGCCATTTGGGATCGCCGGCACAAGGAACTGTTTGTGGCACGGGATCGTTTTGGCGTAAAACCATTATACTATTGGTTTTTGCCGGGCGAGTTATTTGCCTTTTGTTCCGAAACCATTGGCTTCAAGCACCTGCACGGTTACAGAAGACAAATTGAACCGGTTGCGCTTAATCTGGCGCTTTACGACCCCGCGCTGTTGGAAGGATCCGATAAAACAATTTTCAAAAACATTTACCAACTTTTGCCGGGACACTATCTAACATTAAACCTGAATGGCAATATAAAAACAACAACGTGGTGGTGCACAAAGGAGCAGGTGGTTAAGGCGCCTGATTCTTATAATGAACAGTTGGAGGAATTTAAAGAACTTTTTGAAAGTGCCTGCCGGTTGCGCCTGCGCAGCGATGTACCCATTGCTTCAGCACTTTCAGGAGGACTTGATTCCAGTTCGGTGTACGCCACGCTCCATAAAATAAACAATGGTAATTCAGCCGAACGCCTTCCGGCCGACTGGCAACGCGCATTCGTAGCAACTTTTCCAGGCACTTCCGTTGATGAAAGGCAGTATGCGGAAAAGGTAATTACACACGTTGGAGGAAAAGCAACTTACATCGTTCCGGATTATTCAAGGCTGGTGGATGAAGTAGTTACTGCGGCAAAGTTATTTGATGGTGTTGTTTTTACACCGGTTAACGCCATTTCGGATGTTTACAAAGCCATGCGCCAAAACGGGGTCACGGTTTCAATGGATGGTCATGGTGTTGACGAAATGATGTACGGCTACAACACGTATGTGTATAAAGCATTTTATCATGCGCTTAGAATTCGGGATTTTGAATTTGCGGAGGATTTAGCTAAAACACTGTGCGGCCTTTCGCTTGGGTATGATTTTACCAGTTTTAAAACTCTGATCGAGGCCGAAAGAGGTAAAACTATTTTGCGGCGAACCTTATCTGGCATTAAACAAACTTTTCATACATCAAAAGGGGAGGAAGGGCGAAAGTATATCCAGCACGGTATTCCATTACCGGATAGCAATCTGGTAAATGAAATTGTGAAACGGCAAACTCGTCTTGGAAGCGCATGGCCGGCAGAAAATAAGCTCTACGAAGATTTTCATTACATAGATCTTCCAATTAATTTGCGTGATTTTGACCGGGCTTCTATGCAACATGGCATTGAAATACGGATGCCATTTATGGATTACCGTCTCGTATCTTACGTGTTTTCGCTGCCCGAACGATCAAAAGTTGGGCACGGTTTTACAAAGCGGATTCTGCGCGATGCCATGAAGCAAACCCTGCCCGAAGAGATACGAACCAGAACATTAAAAATTGGCATTGCAGGGCCGGATGCCTGGTATACAAACCAACTTAAGCCACTGATATTGGATGTAATAGCCTCCCGGCTTTTTATCGAAAGTGATTTGTGGAATGGCCCCGAGCTGAAAAAAATGGTGGAAGCGGGATATAAAAACAACACACTTAACAAAACAGATTTTAATCTTATCTGGGGATTAATGTCCACTTGTTTTTTAATGGAAGAATAATGGGAACCGAAATGCATTATAGAATTTGTAACCGTTGCGTGATGGACACCACGGCCACCGAGATAAAATTTGATGAAAACGGTTACTGCAATTTTTGTACCGACTGTAAAAGTTATCTTGAAAAAACAATATTCAGACCAATCAGTGTAAGGCAGAATGAGCTTCGCGGGGCTGTGGCCAGAATTAAAGAACTGGGAAAAAATGATAAGTATGATTGTTTAATCGGATTGAGTGGCGGAGTAGATAGCTCCTACATCTGTCATTGGGCAAAGCGGGAGGGATTGCGCCCTCTGGTAGTACATTTCGATAATGGGTGGAATTCAGAGCTGGCAGTAAAAAACATTGAAAACATCATTACCAAGCTGGGCTTCGATCTTTATACGCATGTGATAGACTGGGAAAGTTTCAGGGATTTGCAATTGGCCTATATTAAAGCGTCTGTAATAGACATCGAAGCAATTACCGATCAGCTGATTTTTGCTTCCATATACAGAATCGCTCGTAAATTCAAAATCAAAACCATTGTGGATGGAGTGAACAACTCCTCCGAATCAATACTACCCGGGAGCTGGATATACCCTGAAAAGCTGGATTATGTCAACCTCCGTAACATCCACCAAAAATTTGGCACCAAACCACTCAAGGATTTCCCGAAACTGGATCTGTTCAGGCGATACGTATATGCTAATTTATTTCACTACAATAAAATTCAACCGCTTAATCTTATTGATTACGACAAGCAAAAGGCCAAAGAGTTGCTGATGGCAGAATACAACTGGAAGGATTATGGCGGAAAGCATTACGAGTCGGTGTTTACCAGATTTTATCAGGGTTATATCCTTAACCGGAAATTCAAAGTGGATAAGCGCAAAGCGCATTTATCATCACTGATAATGGCTGGCCAAATCACACGGCAACAGGCACTGGATGAATTGAATAATCCTGCTTACAATGCAAAACAACTGGCCGAAGATTATGATTTTGTAATCAAGAAATTTGGGTTAACCAAGGAGGAGTTCGAGCGATATATGGATGCAAAACCGGTGCCACATGAGTTTTATGGTACCCAGTGGGACAAAAAGGAGTTCAGAAAATTTTATATCGCAAGGATGTTGCTTAAGCCGGTTGTTTTTCTGGCGAAACTTTTTAAGCAAACCAAATGAAGACTCCGGTTAATATACTTTTTGTTTCTTTCATTGGCAACGTAACCGATATTTCGAGGGGATTTGTGAAGAAAGATGTCGAAAAAGTGGAAGCGCTCAACAGGCTTAACGGAGCTTCCTGCCTGGGTGTTTCTTTTGCATACGAAATCGCTCACGATTACTATTACAAGCCTTACTACTTTGTAAAAAAGCTTCAGGCCCGTAAATGGCCCAAATTTTTTGGTTCGATTGTGAAACGCAGATACGAATATCGTGAACTTGAAAATTACCTTAGTACCGCCCGGTTTGATATTATTATTGCAAGGTATGATGTGGCATCGTATTCACTTTACAAACTCACCAAAAAACTTAAACGAAAAATCCTGTTCGAACACAACTCTTTCGAGTATGATGAATTAGTGCTTGGAATTAATGCCAGGCGAGCGCTATTGAAATTCAGCCTTAAGCCGGGCTATTTTTTATATTACATAGAAGGCAAGGTGTGGCCTTTATTTTCAGAAAAGTATTACGGGCCAAAGGTGAGAACGAAAGCCGCGGCAGGAGTGGCAGTTACCAATGAAATTGCCGTGTACCAGCAAAAACTGGCAAACGGGTATAAATGCCGCGTTGTTACAAACGGCGTAAAGTACGATGCCGGACTACTGCGCAAAGCCCCGGTGTTCAATGAAAAGGAATTGAGACTTTTTATGTTACTGGGAACCGGCGCTCCATGGCACGGTACCGACAGGATCATTGCAGGATTAAAAAAATATAAAGGCATTACAAAAATTACGATTGACATAATCGGCTATTATTACGAGCACGAAAAGGTTGAGGTGGAGCGATTGGGCCTTATGGACAACATCCGCTTCTTTTCACCACTTGCGGGGAATGAACTGGACACGTTTATAAAGGATCATCATATTTCTATAGGAACTCTGGCGGTTCATCGCAAAAATCTGGTTGAAGCAACACCGCTTAAAGTGCGCGAAAGCATGATGCGAGGCTATCCGGTCATGATTGGTTACACCGATCCCGATTTTGTAACAAAGGATAGGTTAAACGATTTTATTTTCAGGGTACCTCCAACTGATGAACCCGTTGATTTTGATGCCGTGGTAACTTTTGCAAAGGCTGCTCTGAGCGTGAACGGTTATCCATCCCTCATTTCCGATTTGGCACGGCCAAAAATTGATTTTGATGTTAAGGCTCAGGAAACACTCGGTGTTATTAAAGAATGCCTCGTTGCACTTCAAAACGCATAATGAAAGTTCTTGTAATTCCGGCATGGTTTAATAATACGAATTTGAATGAAGGGGTATTTATTCATAAATACTGCGAGGTGCTAAAGAAAAACGGGATGGATGTTAGTCTGTTATATATCAAAACGTATGGCATCCGCAACATAGTTGAGTATTTCAGGTCAATAAAATATGGTTATCCGGTTACGTATAAAATAATTGAAGTAAAAAAAATAGTGTGGCCGGGCATCGCACGCAGCAAGACTGGTATTCGTGCTTTTAAAACAAGGCTTCTTAAAAAAGCATACAGAAGGCTTAAACCCGAAAAGCCGGAAATCATACACCTGCAATCGGTTTGTAATAATCTTACCTCTTATATTGGTAAAGAGCTGGCTGGAAAAATAAAAATACCTTATGTAATTACCGAGCACTACACAAGTTTTAAAGAGGCAGGTGATGTTTTATTCAAACCTTTCATGAGCTTAACTGAAGTAGTAAACATCGTAAAGGGCGCCAATAGCAGGGTGGCGGTAAGCAAATTTTCTGCAAAAATGTATCATGAAATTTTCGATACCGACTTTAAAGCCCTGCCAAATATAATGAGCCCGGTGTTTTTTGAAATGCCATTTGCAGCAAAGAACAAAATTACTGATGAGTTTGTGTTTCTTTTTGTTGGCTCTTTAACGCGTCGAAAGGGAATTCATGTTTTGCTTGACGCAGTCAAACAACTTAAACGTGAGAAAAAAAAAATAAAGCTGGAGGTAATCGGGACAGGAGAAGAGTTTGACAGTGCTCAAAGATTTATTATGCAGGAAGGTCTTGAAGGCCACGTAATTCTTTACGGGTACAAAACAGAAAGCGAAATAGTGGACTTTATGGACCGTTCGCACGCTCTGATTTTACCCTCCGAAAAGGAAACCTTTGGATTGGTGGTAGTTGAAAGTTTGCTCAGGGGCAGACCTGTCTTGGCGTTCGATTTGGAGCCGCTGAAAGAAATTCTGAGTGTAGAAGACGGCCTTCTTGTAAAAAATACAGGAACAGTGGACGGTCTCGTAAATGGTATTCGTGCATTTATAACGGATTATTCCGGGTTCGATCAAAATAAAATACGTGAGCGGGCAATAAGTAAATTCAACGAAAAAGCAATAGTAAATGCGTACGCTGATATCTACCAAAGCGCCATAAATGATGAGCGAAAAAAACTCTGAGAGTCTTACAAAAGACCAGGCAAGATACGAAGGA
>CALMNJ010000700.1 GCA_937868675.1 uncultured Bacteroidota bacterium
TAAATGCCCGTCAAAGGCTACGGTAATCAGAATCTAACGTGTGTTTTTAAAGAAAAAACTTAAAACGAATACCGAATTACCTGAAGCTCCGGCTTATATTACGTGTAAGTGGCACCCAGATGCGGTGGCCCAGCCGTTCTGACAATTCACTAAAAACATGGTCCATAATGGGTTTGGTTCGGTAAACACGATGGTCTTTGTTTTGGCCATTAATCATTTGATCCATGTTGCGGTTATTGGTAAGTTTTTCGGATTTGTTCCTGGAGTCTGAAAAGGTGGAGGTTAGATTGGGCTTTTTAAGGTTCTTATAAGTCATTTCGACTTTTATTTCTACCGTATTAAGTTCCACTACCTTATTGTTGAAGGCCGAAGCACTGTTTTTAATTGTATCGTTGCGGCTGCTTTCAACAATCTGAATTTTGCTGAGGGCGATTTCATAATCGCAATTGCCATCGTTGTGTTTCAGAGTCACGTTTTTGGTTATCTGTGCCTCGCGGTTAAATCCCACCCAAAACGAATCAAGCACCTGCTGAACGTTTACTGTTGGTGTGTACTTGGCAAGCGAGGCCGTGCAGATTATTTCAGGTGTTACGGCTTTGTCAACCAAATTCACTGTCACTGGTTTTTCAACCTGCTTTTTAAACAAAATGCAGGATTGAACTACCTGCAAAAAGAGTAGCGCCGCAAACAGCTTTGTGAATCTCACGGATTAAAAATTCTTTTGGGTATAACCATTGTTTTTGGCATCCAGAATCAGCAGTGCGCCCGCTTTTTCATTTCTTTTCATGCGATCGGCTATTGTCCCAATCGCCACATACACACCCAATACCGAGGCATGAATATCGTCGGTGGTGTATTTTTTCGATTGGGTATCAAAATCAGACAGGAGCTTCTCAAGGTCGGTCTTTTTTGCATTGTAATTATCAAGCGATGTTTTTACAAGCTTCGCATATTCCGCCACCTGCTTGTTATAAAAATCGTTTGCCACTTTACTTTCGCAGGCCGAAACTATTTTTGCACAGGCGGGATTACTTTCGTTGCAAAGCCCTGTACAGGCCACAAATCCTGGAAAGGCGGGGGTTTTGTATTCGGGCAAAGCGAGGGCCAGTTCGTTTGCCTTTTGGGTTATAAGGGTTGTGAGGTTAACCAGCGGATCGGGTTTATTCGTGGTTTGTATTTGCTGCACATTTTTATTTTTGGCCATTCGCTGCTGAATCTCCATAGCAAATTTCATTTTTTCGGCATCGCTCATTTTAGCGATCTTGGCCTGTGTTTCGGGCGAATTAAGATCGGAAAAATCATTCGCGGCAGCCTGGGCGGCAGGATTGGTAGCATTGTTGCGGGCCATGGCAGCGTTTTTATAAGGCTCCCCATTTTTCACAAGCCGGTTGGCATAATTGTTCATGGCCGCACTGCAATCATTATACATATAGTGATGATCAAAAATTTCCGTTTTTGAGGCATCAAAAGCTGCTTTGGCGGTTGCGGGCGCCAGCGGCATGGCTTTAAAATCGTTAAGTACCGTGGTTTGAGCGCTGGCCGCTGCGCATAACAGGGCAGCAATAAATGTGTAAGGTGTTTTCATTGAAAGTTGTATTTGTACTATATCCGATTACTATTTTATGACTATAAACTCAACCCGGCGGTTATTGGCCTTGTCTTCGGCAGTAAGGTTGGGCCCCAGGGGTTTGGTTTGCCCGTATCCTTTCGCCTCAAGCCTTGCTGCAGCAATTCCCATACTTACCAATTGATTTTTCACGGCACCCGCCCGCTTGTTCGATAACTCAAGGTTACCGGCGGCGGTTCCATCACTGTCAGTGTGACCGCCAATTTCAAACTTCAGCATAGGATTGACCCTCATATAATCCACCACCTCTTTTAATACCGGCATGCTTTCAGGCTTAAGCGAAAATTTATTCACGTCGAACTTAATGGCATGTGTTATAAATTTGCCGTTGCTGAGTTCCAGCTTTTTTGGAATACCCGTGGCCAGTTTCACATTACGCAGCAGGATTTTCATTTCCTGACTGCAATTACCCGATATACCTATTTTCAATGGTTTAATTACACAGTCGTTCTGATCAATAAGTTTATACTGATCGAGATAAACAACCAGGTGTTTTTTGAAACAGGCGATGGAAATATGTACCCAACGGTTGTAAAATTTGTTTTCACCAAAATACGCTTCGGGATTTTGTTGGGCATCCCTTTTATCGTTTGGGTAAACACAGGTTAGCTCGTGTTTGTTAGGTGTAATTACCACCTCCTTATCACCGTTGAGCAGATGTATTTCAATCCCCGGGTTCCCGTCGTATCCGGCGTCCAGCCAGGTATCGTATTCAAGGGTAAAGGTATCGGGCAGGTTTTTTAGCTTGTACTTCGGACTCATTTTGGTGTAGTATTCCTTCACAGAAAGATACGTTTCATCGTCACTGATTTCTGCAATTGCCTTCCCTCCTTCAATAGTCCAGTTGGTAGGTGCTATTCCTGCGGTGTACCCGTTACCGTTATCCTCAAAAATAATTTTTTCGCCTGCCCTGAAATCGTAGTTCTTAAACTCATTCAGTTCTTTACTGCCTTCCTGCGACAAGAGGCATATTGGAAGGTACACACAAAGCAATAAACAGAATCTCATAACCTCTTTAGTGCCGTAAATTTAAGGCGGCCTTCGTTTGCGACTTTACCAAAGAAGTAGTAAAAAAGTGGTAGTTAGCTTTTGTAAGCCTTTTTAATTGCTTCATCGCGCGAATGCACCTGAAGCTTTTCGTAAATGTTACGGATGTGTGTACGGATGGTTTCGGTGCTCAGTGAAACCACGGCTGCAATAGCCTTGTACTGCATTCCCCGGCCCAACATGTTCAGAATTTCTTTCTCACGGGGCGTTAATGCATCAACCGGCTGACTTATTTTTTTATCGCCGAACGAGGAAATAACTTTTCTGGCAATGGTGCTGCTCATTGGGCTGCCTCCGTTGTATATATCCTGAATGGCTTCCAGCAGGCGGGCCGGAGGACTTTTTTTTAGGATGTATCCTGTAGCTCCCACCTTCAAACTTTCAAAAACATGTTCATCTTCTTCATACACGGTACACATTAGAAATTGTGAGGCTGGTAAAAGCGGCTTAAGCCTTCGTACCACTTCTATACCACTCATGCCCGGCATATTAATGTCCATCAACACCACATCCGGCACATACGCCGGTATTTTTTCAAGGGCTTCACCACCATTGCGGCAAGTGCATCCGCACTCAAAGCCCTGGGTGCTGTTTATAATAAGTTGCAAGCCGTTCCTTATTTCATCAATATCTTCGGCTATTGCAACCTTTATATTCATGGCACAAATGTATCAATAAAGCGTTTGGCTGTATCGTTGGCAAAGTGGTATAAATATGTGAGGATACTTATTTGTTTTTTTCAGAATAAAAATCCATTCGTAATCTGGTACCGCTCTTTTCTGAAGAGAAACTGGCAACTCCGCCTGTGTCGTTGATACGCTGAAGCATGTTCGTGATTCCGTTTCCGGTGGAATTGATATTATTTACGTCAAAACCACAGCCATTGTCGGTGATGTTAATTGCATAACCCGCTTCATTCTCTTCAAAACGCATTTCAACAGCGCTTGCACCGCTGTGCTTTACTGTATTATTAAGAAACTCCTTAATAACCATAAAAATATGACGGCGTTTTTCCTCACTCACATGAGCAGCGCTTATGTGCAGGGGAATCTCCAGCTTCAATTCAATGCTGGTATTTTCGAGGTACTGTCCCGCGTACTCAGCCAGGTAAGCTACCAGTTTATCAAGCGAATCATTGCGTGGATTCAACGCCCAAACCATTTCGTCGAGACTATCAACCAGTTCGCGCGCGGTGTCACTTATTTTATCAATGTAGCCTGCGGACTGGGGTTGTGTTTTTATTACTTCGGTAAGCACCGCTATTTTGGTGAGGCCGCTGCCAAGCTCGTCGTGCATATCACGACTTATACGGTTTCGCTCCTTCTCAACAGCTTGTTCCTTTTCGAGCCGCAACACTTTTTCCTTTAAATTACTTTGAGAAATGTACCTCACTACATAAAAAAAGATGAATAATATCAGTGCCACCGAAATCAAAATAAACCACCAGGTGCGCCATACCGGCGGTAAAACTATAAGCGTGAGTAATTTTTCGGGACTTGTTACTCCATCCGAAGTTGAAGCCATGTAATGAAAAGTATATTCGCCAGGCTCCAG
>CALMNJ010000701.1 GCA_937868675.1 uncultured Bacteroidota bacterium
GTTTTTTAGCGCTGATAAAGGAAAAACAAAAGCTGGTGGAGCTTGACGGCAAACTGGCCAACCGATCGGTGAATGAAGGCTTTAGCGGCGGTGAAAAAAAACGAAACGAAATTTTTCAGATGGCGGTGCTTGAACCTAAGCTTGCTATTCTGGACGAAACCGACAGCGGCCTGGACATTGATGCGCTGAAAATTGTAGCCAATGGGGTAAACAGCCTGAAGAGTAAGGACAACGCCTTTGTTGTGATTACCCACTACCAGCGCCTGCTGGATTACATTGTGCCTGATTTTGTGCACATACTTTACAATGGCCGCATTGTAAAATCGGGCACCAAAGAACTGGCCCTTGAACTGGAAGCAAAAGGCTACGACGAAATAAAAAAACAATTTGAAAGCACCACGGCATAAAAAACCGCTTTGAGCTTTTGCCCTGAATTTTGAAAAGACTGGTGAATGATAACTGAGAGAACACATACCGCGCAACAATTGATAGACCGCATTAGCAGCAGCGCCGCCAAAGTGAATTACGTGAGTGATGCTCTGCTGACCTCGGCCCTGATGTATCTGGAGCAGAAAGGCCTGCCCACCTCCAAGCACGAAGATTACAAATATTGTAATCTGGATGCTGTATTGCGTAAGGAATTCAAAAACATTGAACAAAGGTTTTTGGAACCAAAAAATCTGGCGGAGTATAAATATCCGGACACACACCGGATTGTTGTAATAAATGGGGCATACTCGGAAGCGCTGAGCGATAAGGAACTGCCCAAAGGGCTGAGTGTAAAAAATCTATCGGCCACAAACGATAACGAAAAAAAACTGATTGGCTCTGTTGCAACCGTGGATTCGGATGCTTTTGTGGCCCTTAATACCGCTTTTAGCAGCGATGGTTTTTTTCTTTCGATTGAAAAAAACACACGCATTGATCATCCTGTGCATGTGCTTTATGTGGCCACTGCCGAATCGGAAGCCTTTATCAACACACGCAGCTTTGTTGTTTTAAACGAAAATGCTTCGCTTACGCTCATTGAAGAACAAATAAATACAGGTGGAAAAACGTTCACGAATTATTTGAGCGAAAAAATGATTGCCGGCGGCGCGCAGCTTAATTCCTGTACCATACAGAATGAAGGTGCATCCGCGTATTCAATTAACACCAACGAAGCGCAGGTGGCTGCCAACGGTAAATACGACAACACCACCGTTACGCTGAGCGGACAGCTGGTGCGCAACAACCACAATGTAAAATTGTGCGGCCGGCATGGGGAGGCGCATCTGTATGGTTTGCTCTCCACCAATGGAACGCAACTGGTAGATAACCACACGCTGATGGACCATCGGGTGCCCGATTGCGAAAGCAATGAACTTTACAAAGGCATTGTGGGCGATAAAAGCACCGGCATTTTTAACGGAAAAATATTTGTACGCAAAGACGCGCAAAAAACCAATGCTTACCAAAGCAGCAAGAACATTCTGTTAAGCGACGATGCCACAGTAAACACCAAACCCCAGTTGGAAATATACGCGAACGATGTAAAATGTTCGCACGGCACCTCTACCGGTAAGATTGATGAGAATGCCTTGTTTTACCTTAACGCAAGGGGCATTGGCAAAGACACTGCGCGAAAAATGCTGCTTGAATCTTTTGCCGGGGAAGTGATAGAAAAAATACAATTTGAGCCCCTAAGGGAAAAAATTCTGGGTCTGTTTGAAAGCAGTATTTGATGCCTGATATTGAAACCATACGCGCACAGTTTCCAATACTTTCGCAAAAAGTAAATGGCCATGCTCTGGTGTATTTTGACAACGGGGCCACGGCCCAGAAGCCAAGGCGCGTTATTGATGCAATCAGCGAATATTACACGTCATCCAACGCCAACATACACCGGGGGGTGCACAGCCTCAGCCAAAAGGCTACCGGGCTTTTTGAAGCTTCCCGTAAAACAATCGCTTCGCATTTTAATATTGCGCATGAACAGCAGATAATTTTTACTTCGGGTACAACCGATTCGATAAACAAGGTTGCCATTGGACTTTCTAAAAATTACTTAAAACCGGGCGACGAAATTATTCTTTCTGCCTACGAGCATCATTCCAATATTTTGCCCTGGCAATTGTGGGCGCAGGAAAACGGAGGTGTTTTAAACGTAATTCCTTTGCTGCCTGATCAAACCCTTGATTATACCGCTTACGAAAATTTATTTTCCGAAAAAACAAAACTGGTGGCGCTGGCACATGTTTCAAACACACTGGGTGTTGTTGCGGATGTGGGCCGGATTAAAGCCATTGCCGACCGGCACAGCGTGCCGGTGTTGCTGGACGGCGCCCAGTCGGCGCCGCACATGAATATTGATTTACATGCGCTGAACGTTGATTTTTTTGTTTGCAGTGCGCATAAAATGTATGGTCCTACCGGAATGGGTCTTCTTTACCTGTCGGAAAAATGGCTTGAGGAACTGCCCCTGGCTCACACGGGTGGCGGCACCATAAAAACCGTTAGTTTTGAAAAAACAGAATACGCCGAAGGTGCTTTGCGCCTGGAGCCCGGCACCCCGCACATAGCCGGCGCGGTTGGTTTTGCAGCAGCCATTGATTTTATGAGCACGGTTGGCATGGCTGCCTTGTTTGATCACGAAAGTAAACTAAGCCAGTTGGCACAAAAACGGCTGCTTGAAATTCAGGAAGTAAGCGTTTATGCACAAAGCCACCACAAAGCCGGTGTTATTTCATTTAATGTAAAAGGCCATCATCCATTTGATGTGGGCACCCTGCTCGACAAATATGGTATTGCAGTAAGAACCGGACACCATTGCACACAGCCGCTTATGCGGCATCTCGGCGTACAGGGAACCGTGCGGATTTCGTTTGCGGCTTACAACACAGAGGCTGAAGTGGAATTTTTTGCAGACAAGTTAAAAAAAGTAATTAAAATGCTTGGGTAATATGGGCATAGCAGAAAAAGAAAAAGAAATTATTGAGGAGTTTGAATTGTTTGGCGACGATTGGGAGGGCAAATACGAGCATCTAATAGAGCTTGGAAAATCGCTGCCACTGATTGACACAACCTTAAAAACAGATGACCGTTTGATACAGGGTTGCCAAAGCCGTGTTTGGTTACGTTCGGAATATAATGAAGGGAGAATGGAATTTACCGCCGATAGTGATGCAATTATCACAAAAGGTATGGTGGCATTAATGGTTAGGGTGCTATCGGGTGAAAGCCCGGAAGAAATTGTAAAAGCAAGGCTGGAGTTTGTTGACCAAATAGGATTGAAACAGCATTTGAGCCCTACACGTGCCAATGGATTGGTAAGTATGATAAACCGAATGAAACAGGAAGCGGTTTCACATTTAAAGCACTGAGATGATGCGCCTGGGATGGAGCGGCATGTCTGAGCTCTTTTTTAGTGTTACGGAGGACAATAAAAAAAGCGAGTAGCGACAGCCCGTCAGGCGCCCAAAAAATAAAGAATTAAAAATGTCAGCCATTATCATAACAAAAAACACCGCCCTGATGCAGCGGGTGATTGACGAGGTTAAAACCTGTTTTGACCCCGAGATACCAGTGGATATTTGGGAGCTTGGCCTTATTTATGAATTGAATCTGGACGACAACAATAACTTAAGTGTTGTTATGACCCTTACTTCGCCCAACTGCCCCGCTGCCGAAAGTTTGCCCGCCGAACTTGAAGGCAAACTAAAACTACTACAGGACATTCATTCGGTTGAACTGAAACTAACCTTTGAACCTCCCTGGGAAAAAGACATGATGAGTGAGGTGGCACAGCTGGAATTAGGCTTTATGTAGAGGGATTTTCCATGTCCGTTTCTTTTGTGATTTCCGGTTCCGTTTAAAAGCGTGTGATTTCAATTTCTTATCATGATAAATTATACTGTAAATTTATTTTGCTGATCCTTACAACGTCATTATCATTTTAATGCCGAATGTATAGCATGGATTAAAAGCGCATTTATGTTTACTCAATTGGAGTGGACGCTTTTTGTTCTTCTTTCCATTATCAGGTTTTTACAGTTCATTCCGTTGGGGTAAGCAGAGCCTGCCTGACGGCACTTTTTTTACCGGTTCAAAATTTATCCTGGTATTACGGGCCACGCTGGATGAATATTACTATTCCGAAAGGTTTCAGTTCTTAACTGCATCGGGTATTGAACTTATTTTAACATGGTTTCCGATAAAAGGGCTGAAGACACCTAATTCCAGTTATAAAAAGCTCAATTCACTTGGTCTCATCTATCTTGCGTTCTTTATGGTACCATTGTTGGCTGTTATTCAACTCCATTCTGTGTTATACGATCCCAGGAGGCGTCTTTATTTTCTTTCTGCACCAATGGTCTTACTTGCAGCTTATGCCCTGTACATTTTCACAGGCCAGGCTATTATAAGTTAAGCGCCACCGATTCCAGACTTTATTGTTTACGGTAACAGTAAGTGTGAGGATTCATCCGTTTGAAGCGGCTTACTTTAATGAAATAAGTGGACATGGCAAAGAGGAATTTTTACGTAAGAATTTGAGATGGATTATTTGGGAAAGAGTTACCTGCAGTGTTTTAAGTACATTTTAACGCACGATTCTTCCAACAAAGTAGCAATAATCTGTTCCAATGCTACAGGTCCATACAACGGTAACCTCTTTCCCACAGATTTAAAGGCTAGATAGGTTTTGGTTTACGTATCCCATTCAAATTATTATCTTCGTGTCAACATGCCTCTCATTAATTCAATAGCAAGCTGGCTCATGAAAAAACGCATGCACCAGATTGAGCTTTTTATAAAGTATCCCAACGAGGTTCAGAGAGAATGGATGTTAAACCTTGTGAGTTCGGCTGCCAACACCCTGTATGGATCGAAATACAAGTTCGATACGATAACCAGTTACGAACAATTCAGGAAGCAACTACCACTTAACGATTACGAATCGCTTAAACCGCTGATCGAACGTACAAGACGTGGTGAGCAGAATTTGCTTTGGCACTCCGATATAAAATGGTTTGCCAAGAGCAGCGGTACCACCGATAAAAGCAAGTTTTTACCGGTAAGCCAGGAAAGTCTTGATGGCTGTCATTACAACGCAGGCCGCGACATGGTTACCCTGCACTGTTACAATAACCCCGAAACCCAGTTGTTTACTGGTAAAAACCTGGCTCTGGGAGGTAGTTTTAGCGAAGATATTTTTGGCGATCATCATTCCTTTCATGGCGACGTAAGTGCGATTATTATCCATAACCTTCCCATGTGGGCCGAGTTTTTCAGAGCGCCCGATGTGAACATTGCACTCATGCAGGAATGGGAGTCGAAACTGGAGCAGATGGCGGAAAGCATGATGGACGAGAATGTTACAAGCCTTGCCGGGGTGCCAAGCTGGATGCTGGTGCTGCTTAAAACAATCCTTGATAAAAAGAAAGTCAGTAGTATACATGATGTATGGCCCAACCTCGAAGTGTACTTTCATGGCGGTGTGAGTTTTTCCCCTTACAAAGAACAATTTAAAAAACTGCTGGGTAACAGTCATGTTAAATACGTTGAAATGTACAATGCCTCTGAAGGTTTTTTTGGCATTCAGGATCAATTGTATTGTGACGAGATGCTGCTCATGCTTGATTACGGTATTTTCTACGAATTTATTGAACCCAAAGATCTGGCCAGCCAGGATTATTCGTGCATCGTGAGCCTGGAAGGCGTAAAAACAGGAGTGGATTATGCCATCATAATTACCACCAATGCCGGCCTGTGGCGTTATCAGCTGGGCGACGTGATTCACTTTACAAGCACCAATCCATACCGCTTCCGGATCTCGGGCCGCACCAAACAGCACATTAATGTATTTGGCGAAGAGCTGATGGTACACAACACCGATGCGGCCATTGCCGCCTCCTGCGAAAAAACACACGCACGCGTGAACGAATATACCGTGGCGCCCGTGTTCATGAGCGAAAGTGCCGGAGCCCATGAATGGTTGATTGAGTTTGAAACAGAACCAAATAATTTTGAATTTTTTGTGGCGGTTCTCGATGAAACACTTAAGCGTCTCAACAGCGACTACGAAGCCAAGCGTTACAACAATTTTGTGCTTTATCCGCCAAAAGTAAGGCGGATGCCGCAGGGAACCTTTTATAACTGGCTACGCAATCAAAATAAGGTGGGCGGTCAGTTTAAGGTGCCACGCCTCAGCAACACCCGTTCTGTTGTAGAAAACATACTTAATCCCGAACTTAACCCCGTTATTTAACGTGCGCTTCGGTCTCAAACATCATTTAACCATTGCCAGTATTATTTGTGTTGTTTCTTTATCATTCATTGGTTCCGCCGAAAAAAAAATCTTCACCATTCACGCGAAACAAAATTTTGCTACGCTCGACAACCTTGGTAACCTGTATCTTGTTAAAGACGATGAGCTATTGAAATATCTTGCCAATGGCAGGTTTTTTGTGCGCTACAGCAATCTTAAACTTGGCAACATCAGCAGCATTGACGTTACAAACCCGCTCAAGCTCATGTTGTACTACCGCGATTTTCAACAAATTGTTTTTCTCGACGATCAGCTCTCGGTGAATAGCGACAATGTTTCGCTTGAACACCTTGGATATGAACAAACCGACCTGGTATGTGCCAGCGCCAACAATAGTTTCTGGATATACAGCAAACAAAACAACGAACTCCTGCGGTTTAATGAAAGCTCTAAAAAAATAGCTTTTACAGGCAACCTTAAACAGGTTCTGCAAACGGATATTGATCCCAATTTTATGATCGAATACAACGGGCTTCTTTTTCTGAACTGTCCGGATAACGGCATTTACGTTTTCGATATTTTCGGCGCTTTCAGCAGGGTTATTGGTATAAAAGGGCTTCAGCAATTTCAGGTTGGCGAAAGTATTTTGTATTACCATAAAGACAGCCTACTTTGCAGCTATAACTACCGATTGCTGGATGAAGCTTGTAAAACCTTTCCCGGCTCCGCCAGCGCTACTGATATCCGTTTCAACAACCGCCGCATTTGTATGGCATTTAAAGATTCTGTTCAGGTTCACCTCAACGAATAAACCCTCAACGATACCCCTTAATATCGTTTTTGTTGCTAAAGTTTTATTCGTAAACTTAACTTCTAAAAACCGTTCATGAAAAAAACCTCTCTTTTTATCCTGTTTCTTGGTGTTTTGTTTTCAGCCAAAGCAACGCACAACCGCGCAGGAGAAATTACTTATAAAAGAATAACCCCTTTTACACAAACGGTTGGTTCAACAACTGTTGAGATGTACAACTACGAAATCATTGTGACACTATATACCGATGATGGCCCGGGAGTTGCCGACCGTTGCAGCGACACCCTTTATTTTGGGGATGGCACCAAAGCGGTAGCCTATCGCGCGAATGGAAATACCAGCGGATGCCTAAACACATCCTGCGGCTCAACAGTGCCCTGCGGCACCATTATATATAATTCTCCCGGCTATGTGGTTAAAAAAAACAATTATGTTTTCTATCATACCTATCCCGGGCCAGGCGCCTACAATTTATTTACTTTAGACCCCAACCGGAATCCGGGGGTTATTAATATCCCGAACTCCGTAAATATTCCCTTTTATATCCAGTCGAGAATCATTATAACAGCAGGCACAGCCGGTAATTCATCCCCCATATTCAACAACCCGCCCATTGGATTTGGTTACCCGAACATTTGTTATGTTCACAACCCGGGCGCATACGATGCCGACGGCGATAGTCTTTCTTTTATGGTTACTCCCTGTGCAGCACCCGGTGGCTCAGCCGTGCCAGGTTACATGTACCCCACCGGAACATTTTCGATAAACCCCACAAGCGGTGTACTTAACTGGTGTAAACCACAAGGGTTGGGAGAATACAACGTAGCCTTTATTGTACAGGAGTGGCGCAAAAACAGCAGCCAGGTCTATCAGTTAATAGGGCAGGTGGAGCGGGACATGCAGATTAATGTGGTAAACGGAGTTGTTGGCGTTCCTGAAAACAATCTGGCATTACCTCATGTATTCCCGAACCCTGCACACGACAAAATATCGCTCACCGAATTGCCGGGCAATGAGTTTACACTCTTTTCGTCCGAAGGAAAAGCACTGTTGCAAACCAAAGCCGGCGTCAGTGAAATAGACATTTCAATGCTCCCGGCAGGTCTTTATTTTATCCGGTCAAATTATCCCGGATCCAAAAGCACTTACCGCTTTGTAAAGCAGTAAGCATTGCAATCTTTAACATTTTTATACTTACATTTTTTACGCCCTTTGTTATATTTGTAAATAGCGTTTGCTGTGCCCACATAGGCATTTGTAAGCATTTTGAACAGAGGAACGACCATGCAGAGTACTGAAGGCGGGATATTGATTAAAAAACTCGACGAGTTTATCCGTAAGTATTATAAAAACCAGCTTATTAAAGGTGCCATGTACTCAAGCGGCACTTTGCTGGCAGCTTTCATGACTGTGGTTTTACTCGAGTATTTCGGTGAGTTTAATACCACCATACGTACCATTTTGTTTTTTGGTTTTTTGTTTACCTCCGCTGGTATTCTTGTCAGGTACATCGCCATTCCTCTGCTTAAACTCAACCGCATCGGACAACTTATCAGCTACGATCAGGCAGCCACTATCATTGGCAATCATTTTGTCAATGTTCAGGATAAACTTTTAAACGTACTTCAACTGCAAAACAACCGGGGGCTTTCGGGCTCCGGCGACCTGCTGATGGCAGGAATCAATCAAAAAATCAACGAACTAAGTCCTGTTCCTTTTGCAATGGCCATCAACCTTGGCGAAAACAAAAAGTATCTCCGTTATATCATTCCGGTTTTTTTAGTCAGCACAATAGCCATTATTATCTGGCCTCAGGCCCTTGGCAAAAGCACAACCCGCCTGGTTCACTATCAGACATACTACGAAAAAGAAATGCCGTTTAGTTTCAGTATCCTGAATCAGGATCTCAAGGCTTTGCAAACAAAGGACTTCAAATTACAGGTTAAAGTGGGAGGCGAGCAAATACCTGGTGAAGTTTACATTATCAGTAATGGCATTGAGTACCGTCTGGATAAACAGGATAAACTTAATTTTTCGTATAACTTTACAAATCTTC
>CALMNJ010000702.1 GCA_937868675.1 uncultured Bacteroidota bacterium
ACCTTGAAGTTTATGCACAGCAGGCCAATTGGCACGAGCAGGTGTACTGGCTGCTGGCCACCTGGAACGAGGCCCTGAGCCAGTTCTGCAGCAGTTATGATACCCAGCGCGAACTGGTGCTGATTGACAGCTTCGATTTTTTGCTGAACAAGCCCTACGCCGCCGTTAAGTTCCGTAACATGTATCCCGAGCGCCTGAGCCAGTTTTCGGATTTGGATTTGTGCACCGGTAAAACTACCGCCACCCAACTTCACCAGTACCTGCGCAGGCACGTGCTGGTGAGCAAAGTGAGCGTTTTTAAAAAATCGTACATGAGCATGCTGCAGGTGTTTTGCCACGACGGCACTATTTTAAGTTTTGATCTTATAAACCAGGCCAGGCGCAGGCATTTGCAAAGCCTCAATGTAAACGCGCTAATACTCCACGCCTACACCAGTCCATATGGAATACGCCTGCTGAATCCGCTCGACAACGCCCGCTACATTGGAATGTTTTATATCCTTAACAAAGCCAGAATCCCCGCACAATACAGGCAATACGAAGAAATGCTGAAACTCTCGGAAGAAAAAACCGATGGCTGGCTCTATCCCTACTATGTGGACGAAACATATCCGCATCATTACCTGCGCAATCATGTAAAAAGGTTGCCGGCCAACCGCGGCTTCGCCGGTTTATTAAACAAATGCCGGTACCTTACCGACACCCTGCGCGCCATGTTTCTTAATCAAGGCATGGTGGTAACGTTTAGCGGTGTGGATGGTGCCGGAAAATCAACCATCATCACCAATTTAAAACACCGCATCGAAAAGCAATTGCGCCGCCGGGTGGTGGTGCTCCGCCACAGGCCCTCGCTGTTGCCCATTTTAAGTGCCTGGACCAAAGGCAAAGCTTCGGCCGAACAGGAAGCCGCTACAAAATTACCACGTACAGGCACTAACAAAAGTATGCTGTCTTCCCTGCTTCGTTTCGGTTATTACTATACGGATTATCTGCTTGGCCAGTTTTACGTTTACATACGCTATGTGTTGCGCGGCTACGTGGTGATTTACGACCGTTATTATTTTGATTTCATGAACGACAGTAAACGCAGCAACATTGTTCTGCCCTCGTTTGTCGCCAAAAGCGGTTTCCGTTTGTTGTTGAAGCCGGCTTACAATTTTTTCCTGTATGCGCCTGCGCATGTTATCCGCGAACGTAAACAGGAGCTTTCCACCGAAACCATCAACAGCCTCACAAGCAGCTACAAAAGCCAGTTTGAGGCGCTTAACAGGGGGCGAAGAAAATCGCGTTACATGAGCATCAACAATTTGTCGCTCACCGAAACCCTCGACAAGGTATTTACGCATATTTCAAAACAAGCGGCCTGAAATTTAAAGCTGTAACTAAACATGAAAACAATTCTCGAAAAAATAATCCGTCTCCGCAATCCCAATTTCAGGTTCGACAAGAATCTGAGCAGTTTTGCGTTGTTTCATTTTATGATTGTGCAGGCTTTGAATTTTTTCAGGGCTCACAAAACACTACTGCTTGGCAAAGCGCCCAAAGGTATGCTTCGCGGCAAAGGTGTTACTTTTTTCAATCTGCCTTCCATTACCTGGGGCAGATACCTTAAGCTTGGCGATTACACGTACGTGAGTGCACTTGGCAAGGGCGGTATCTGTATGGGCCATAACGTGGGCATTGGCGCGCACAGCCGTGTGGTGGTTTCCACGTGTCTGGATGATCTGGGCGGGTTTATTAAAATCGGCAACCATGTAGGCATTGGCGAATTTGCTTATCTGGGCGGGGCCGGCGGACTTGAGATTGGCGACCACTGCATCATTGGTCAGTACTTTAGCTGCCATCCCGAAAACCATCGCCGCGATGTGCCCGGAATACCATACCGCTTACAGGGCGTAACACGCAAGGGTATTAAAATCGGGCAAAACTGCTGGATTGGCAGCAAGGTAACGGTACTGGATAGTGTGCATATTGGTGACAACTGCATTGTGGCCGCCGGCAGTGTGGTTACCAAAAACATGCCTTCCAATTCCGTGGTGGGTGGCGTTCCGGCAAAGGTTATTAAATCAACGCATCCAAATTTAAAAGCAGCCTGAAATATGAAAACCATTTTAGCAAGCGCCTACGCTGTTAATCCCTGCAAAGGTTCGGAAGACGGCATGGGCTGGAATTTTATTTATCAGATAGCCCGCTTCCACAGGGTGATTGCTGTAACACGGGAAAACAACCGCGAGGCCATTGAAAAATTCATGCGTGAAAATCCCGATGAATTGTACACCAGGATGCGTTTTGTTTATTTTGATCTGCCGTATTACCAGCGTTTCTGGAAAAAAGGAAGCCGCGGGGCCATGCTCTATTTCTGGCTTTGGGAAAAGGGGGTACCCGGCTTCGTAAAAAAACAGAACCTTCAGTTTGATATTGTACACAATGTAAATTTTCACAACGACTGGACCCCGAGCTACCTCTGGAAACTGGAAAAGCCATTTGTGTGGGGGCCTGTGGGGCACCATCCGCTTATTCCGGCTCAATACCTTAAAGCTTACAGCAAACAGCAGTTGATAAAAGAGTACGCCACCTGGCTTGTAAAATTGTTGTTCTGGAAATTTTCTCCGGCACTTAAAAAAACACGGTCGCATGCCAGCCATGTATTGTGCATGAACAGCGAGGCGCCCGCCGCTTTGAGACTGCAAGCAGAGCAATTCAGTTTTATGCCCTCGGTAGCCTCGGAGGATTTTGGGTTCAATCGTTCATTCAAAAAAAACTTCACGCTTATTTCGGTAGGTCGTTTTGTGCCGTTGAAAGGTTTCGATCTTTCCATTTTATCCTTTGCCGCTTTTGTGAATTCGCTGCCCCCCGAAACCCGAAACAACTGTCGCCTCGTTTTGGTTGGCAGCGGCCCTGAAGAGTCCTTACTCAAACGTATGACCATTGAAAACCATATCGAAAACCATGTTGTTTTTATTGATTGGGTAAAGCGGAGCCAGCTCCTTAAATTGTATCAGGAAGCGTCCGTATTTCTTTTTCCTTCGCACGAAGGCGCGGGCATGGTAGTGTCCGAGGCCCTCTCTTCCGGTTTGCCGGTTATTTGTCTCAACAATAGCGGGCCGGGCGAGTTTATCTCGTCCGATTGCGGCATTGCGGTGAAACACCAGAACTACGAACAAACGGTTTCGGCCCTGACTGAAGCCATTACGCAACTTTATTCTTCGCCGCGTCAACTGGCGCAGATGAGTGCCAATGCCCGCGCCCGCTACGAGTCGCATTTTAACTGGAACCGTCGCGGCGATACTTTAAAAACCATTTACGAATCCATTAGCCAATGAAACTGTTTGCCTTTCACCTGTTAAACGATTATAGCGGTAGCCCAAAAGTACTGAGCCAGCTTATAAAAGGCTGGGTTGCCGAACGCATGGATGTGACCGTTGTAACCTGCAGCGGCCGGCAGGGCTTTTTAAGCGATATTGAAGGCGCCCGGTACATGTATTATCCCTATCGCTGGCGTGCCAATCCACTGTGGCGCTTAATAAACCTGTTCGCCAGCCAGTTTGCCCTAATAACAAAAATGTGGAGGCAGGTGCAACCCGGCGATATTGTTTACATCAATACTGTACTGCCATTCGGTGCGGCCATTCTTGGCAAGCTAAAAACGTGTCGCGTGGTCTATCATGTTCACGAAACCAGCATGAAACCTAAATTACTTAAACGTTTTTTATTCGGATTGATTAAATGGGCTGCCGACGATGTTATTTATGTATCCAAGTACCTAAGCCAAAAGGAGCCGGTGCATGGCCCGCGCCTGCACACGCTTCACAACGCCCTTGACGCATCGTTTTATAAAACGGCCTATGAACATATGAAGCAAAATCCGCAACGAAAAAATGTGCTCATGATTTGTTCGCTGAAGGCTTACAAAGGTGTGTTCGAATTTTTAGACCTGGCCTCACTCAATCCGAATATGTGTTTCAGGCTGGTGGTTAATGCTTCGCAGGGTGATATTGACGCTTTTTTTAAAATGCACAAGATACCCGCCAATATGCGTATATACCCCACTCAAACCAACACCCATCCTTTTTACAGCTGGGCAGATGTAGTACTGAATCTGTCGCGGCCCGATGGCTGGATAGAAACCTTCGGGCTTACGATGCTTGAGGCGATGGCCTACGAACTGCCTGTGCTTGGGCCCGATGTGGGCGGTATTACCGAACTCATTGAACCGGGCGTTAATGGTTTCACCTGCGACAGCAGGAACATAGTCGGGCTCTCGGAAAAACTTAACCGCATTCTTGGGAATGAAACCACATACACTAACATGCGTCAGGCTTCACGCATTAAATGCGCCTCGTTCAGCGAACGTGCATTTATTGCAGGCAATCTTAACATACTGTTTGGAAAGACTGAGACCGGAATATATTCCCAAAATTGGAAAAGAAACAACCACACATCGCCTGTTGCCACTGAGTGTGAATGAATTACACGGTGGCACAAAAACTGTAAACCTCATGAAAAAAAATAAAACAAAAAATAAAACGAAACATGACAACCAATAACTTTAAATCGCTGGTGGTGGCCACGTTGCTTGGTGCAGCGGGTAACATGTGCGCACAATCGCTTACATTGAAAGGCCAGGTGAAAAATGCCGGCAACGAAACAACCTCGGCTTGCTATACGCTTTATAACCCTTACGAACTTTTGCAGGTGGGCACCTGTCAGGAGTTGAGGCTGGAGCTGACCGACGGTGACAGCTATACCCTCACATTTTCCAAGCCCGGATTCAGATCTAAAACCATCCAGATATCAACCTTTTGCGACAACCATTCAAAATACCGTTTGTCGTTTAATGTAACCCTCATGCCATTAAAGGAAGCCGATACCCCCGAGGCCGATGAGGTTGCCGGAAAAATTTATTACGACATTAAAAAGTCTGATTACAATTATTTGAGTTACGCCGAAATGGCCGATAAACATTCTGAAAAAAGCGGTTCGACTCACAAACGTTTTTTATACACACTT
>CALMNJ010000703.1 GCA_937868675.1 uncultured Bacteroidota bacterium
TGGAGCTGTCGATTAAAAAGTTAGTGTCGTGCAGGAGCGGGGTGTGCCGGCCCTGGGAGCCATCAATCCGTATACCGATAGTGTTTTTTTTATTTAAATACCAGTCCGTTCCGGCGTTGTATGAAACATAGTCGTCCTGGTTGCGCTCTCCGGTAACCTGATGGTATTGCGTTTCGTTTGAATTAACGGTTATGGTGCGGTCGTAAATACTGACGTAGCGAAACACATCGTCGCCAATATTTACGCTGCTGAACACGGCAAAGTCCTGGCCTTTGTAGTTGAGAGAAAGCCCGCCATCTTTGTTGGCATAAAATCCCTGAGAGTATGAAATGGTTGAGCTTCCGCTAAAACCGGAGAGTTTTACCTTTTTTGTTTTAATGCTTATAAAACCACTGCCGGCAGCATCATATTTTACTGGTGGATTTTTTAGGATCTCGATTTTTTCGATGGCTGTGGCGTTTAGGCTTTTAAGCAGGTTAATAAGTTGCGTGCCCGAGGCTTGTTGCAACCGTTCATCAATTAATATCCTGATACCGGCTTTTCCCTGAATATAGATAACATCATCCACTATGGTAAGGCCCGGTAATCGGGTAAGCAGGTCGTAAACAGAATTGCCTGTAGCAAGCGGACTGTCTTCTATATTCACGGTTATATTACCATTCCTGAACTCAATTACTTTTTTGGATGTACTCACAGATACTTCATCAAGTGATATGCCTTCTGGTTTAAGTACGATGACCGGAAGCGAAAGGATTTGCGTGCTGTCTATCTTAAACGGAGCCGTCTCTTTACCAGCAAAACCAGGTGTTTTTATGCGCAGAAAATACGCGCCTGGTTTGATATTATTAAATGAAAAGTTGCCGCCTTCGGAAGTGATGGTGCCTCTGGACAATGAGCTATCGGCACTATTAAACAGTCCAATAGCAATAAACGGAACGGGCGTATTTACACTGTCTGCAATGTTTCCGGTCACCGCATTTTGCGACATCAATTTAAAGCACGTTAAAAAAAGGGCGGCTATGAGCTTTTGCTTAATCCCTTAATATTAGGTTAAAAATGAATCACACTCATTTCTGTGACATTTTTTAACAACAACCATGCGATTTAAAGAGCAATCATTTTTGCTAATTAAGGGCTTCCAGCGAGAGTTTAACAACGTTGTTCAGATCACTTTTTGAGGCACCGCTCTGACTTAATACTTTGAGTCCGCAAAGGGTGTTATATAAAAATGTGCCGTATGTTTTTGCAGGCTTGCTTAGTTTTATGTTTTGAGCTTTTTTGGCCTCGTCAAGCCATACGGTAAAAAGTTCCTCGATACTGTCTTTGTTGTTGCATACAATCTGGGCTGTTTGCTCGCACTGTTTGCTCATTTCGGCAGCGGCATTTACCATCAGGCAGCCATTGTCGTCGGGATGTGTGGCGAGGTAGTTTACCACTTCTTTAAATACGTATTCAATTTTTTGAATACCATTCAGTTTTTTTTTCCCTGCCTCTTCAAACATGTGGTTTTCCGTGTGCTTGTAAAATTCCAGAGCGGCCAGGTAAAGGCTGTGCTTGTCGCGGAAAGAATCGTAGAGACTGCTGCGGCTTAATCCGGTAGCTTTTAATATATCGTCAATTGAAGTTCCGTTGTACCCGTTTTGTCTGAAAATATTTGCCGCCGCTTCAAGTACCTTTTCCCTATTGAATTGTTTTACTTTTGGCATAAATGCATTTTTCGCACAATATAATGTAGTCGGAATAAATATTCCAATGAATTGGATTAAGAATTCATGGATTTGAGGTAACCGTTTCTAAATTTAACGCTTTTAGGGTGAGCGATTCAAGCGTTTTGTAATCTGGATTTCCGGGTTCTATCTCCATTGCTTTTGCGATGGCGTTGAGCGACTCTTCAAAATACCCTGAATTAAACCAGGCACCACTTAAATTGTACCATGCGTTTGAATTATCCGGCTCAAGTTTGGTCCAATGCCTGAAGGCCATGATGGCGGCAGAATTGTTCCCTTCCTCCAGGGCCTGCATGCCCCTTGTACGAAGGTTTTCTGAGTAAACAGCATAATAGTTTTGCAGATATGGATTTTTAGGATAAAGGGCTTCTGCTTTTTTCCAGTTGGCCATGCACTCCACATCATTTCTGAGTTTATAATAGGCCAGGCCAAGATTTAAATATCCGTTTACGTATTTCGGGTGAAGACTCACGGCTCTTTTTAAATACGCGATGCCTTTATACAATGCAATTTCGCGTTTTGTTTTAAATACACTTGTTTTCAATTCATGGTCAGTTATATTAAGAAGACCATTGTAATCAGTTGTTTTTCCCGACGAGCCAGGTATTTCCAGTCCGGCTATTTCTTTTGTATCTGCAAGATCAATCCACCTTGCGCCGGCATTACCAAGTACAATGACCGAGTTTGGGGCATAATTAACGTCTTTAAAAAATATGGTAATATCATTCTTCCAGTCTAAACAACGCTCCATTGTTTTAAGGAAAGCCGGTACAGCAATGGCGAGCAGTAAAGCCGCGGTAAGGGAACCCCGGAGTGCGGAGGGTATTTTTCGCATGATGCCAAATAGTTTTAAGATGAGCCAGGCCAGTGCAATGCAAAGCCCGATACCGGCATGATAGAGGTAACCTTCGTGCATCACCATTCGCGAAAAAATAAAAAAGTTGCTTACCGAAATAATGAACACAAGGTAAACGGCCAGTGCAAAACCCAGGATATGGCGCCTGATACAAAGAAATAAGGCAAGTATGCTAAGAATGGCATACACTGTAAACGACACAATGGTTTCAGTGTCGTCAATCGAGGGGTAGGCAAAGGTCGCGTATGAATAATCGGAAATTAGCGGGTGAGGAAAAAAGAACAGTTTTAAATAGCGCAGCAACACAACCATTTTGGTTGCCACGGCCTGCGATTCGGTTGCAAACAAAAAGGGGTTGTTAAGTATCTCGGTATCTTCTTTTTCGGGACCAAGCCCGGTGGCATTAAACCGCAACAACAGGTAGGCCAGTACAACGCCAAGCATGGTAATATAAAATGCGTTTGGCGCCCTGTTCTTAAACTCTCCGAGAGACACAAAAAATAAAATGCAGGCGCCAAGTAAAAAAACCGCGAGTGCAATAAGCATTGGAGGAATCAAAAACTTGGTCGTGCTTTGTGTAATACCTACAAAAACAAACACCAGCATCACAAACAGCGAAACCGGAATAATAAGCGGACGAACCGTGAATTTATTTTGAGAAAAAAAGTACGTTGCCAGCGGCGCAAACAGCAGCAATAGCAATGAGTACTCGCCACATAAGAGTCCCAGCAGATAAAACAAATTGCCCAGTAGCAGGTTGGCGTAATGCCTTTGCTGATAATATCGGAACATGAAAATAAAAGTGAGGCAAATAAACAATAGCGACAGGATATCCTCGCGGCCTTTGATGTTTGCAAACACCTCGCTGTGTACAGGGTGAATGGTGAAAATAAATGCCGCCAAAAACGACAGGTCGGGCTTGCTGCGTAACAGATAGCGGCTTAGTAACCGGTAGAAAAAATAACAGCATATTGCATACAGGCATATATTGCTGAGGTGACGGATATAAGCGCCTTTAACCTGGCAATCAATTTCATTAAAAACGCCATCGTTATTGCAATCTTCATTGGGCTCGTTGTTGAAATTTTTGTTGGCATCCCAGCATCTGATACATTCTTCCGACTGTACCTTACCATCCTTATTGAGGTCCACAAAGGCATTAAACTCATACTGTTCCTTCATCATGCCATCTTTAATTCCAACAGCGTTTTTATCCAGCGTACCGTTATTGTTTACATCGGCCACAAACTCGTACATGCCGGTGCGGTAAGTGCCAATCATTTCCTGTTCAAGCGCATAGGTAATAACCGGCAGTGGTGCATAGCGGCCGCCACGAAGCTGATCTTTTGCATTCATGTGCCTGTAAAAACTATGAAACAAATCGTGGGTCATGATATCCTTTATGCCTTTGGCGCCAACCAGCACAAATTCGTTCTGATGTATTACGATACCATCATCGAGCGCATATTCGTTATTGATGGAAGTGAACGAGAACACGATGGCGGTGATCATAATAATCCATGATGCCAGGCGACTATTGAGCCAGGGAAAGTAATTGTATTTGGCTTGGGGCACTGCTAGCTCAGTAGCAAAAACAGGCTCATTGTTCTGTGATGTGTAATTGTTGGCCCAATTTTCAAAGCTTTCGGGAGGTGGCTGATTTTCCATGAATTGAAAAGCACTTTAATTTGCGGTTGGAACTCAGTCGGCACAGTTTCGTTCAGGTAATATAAAAATAACCTTTTGGATTAACCCGCTTATCTCACTTATCATTTTTTATGAATCGCGCAAGGCAAATAGCGGTTTATTATGCAGTTCAATTTTATGTATCTTAGCGCCTCCTAAAAAACAGGTAAGGCATAGCTCAATATGTGGAAACTTTTTTCAGGCGTATTACTCAGAAATAAACTGGCATTTACCATCAGTGTATTGCTGCTTACCATTTTTATGGGTTATGAAGCTTTTAAAATGGAGCTTTCGTACGAGTTTGCAAAAATTTTGCCCGACGACGATAGCTCCTTTGTAGCGTATCAGGAATTCAAAAAACGGTTTGGTGAAGATGGGAGCGTGATGGTAATGGGCTTTGCCGACAAAGATCTGTTCCGTTACGGAAAATTCAGAGACTGGCAGGAGCTTAGCAGGAACCTGAAAAATATTCAGGGAGTGAAAGAATTGATGTCTTTGCCGACAATTTACAGGCTTACACGCAACGACAGCCTCAACCGCTTTGATTTTGAGCCGGTGATCAAAAATCCGGTGGCCAGTCAGACCGAATGTGATAGTTTGAAAGCGGAAGTTGAAAATCTGCCTTTTTACGATGGCATACTGTACAACCGGGAAACGGGAGCCAACCTGATAGCGATTACCTTCACAAAAAAGGATCTGGATTCAAAACGCAGACTTGATATGGTGAAGGAGATCAAGGCCCTGGGCGATGCGTTTTCGCAAAAGCATAAGGTGCAGATGCATTATTCGGGCATGCCTTACATCCGTTCACAGCTCATGACAAAGGTGTCGCACGAAATGACCTTGTTCCTGATTCTGGCCGTGGTTGTAACCGCGCTGATTCTTTGGCTGTTCTTCCGAACCATCACAACCGTGTTTTTTTCGGTGATCGTGGTCATTATCGGGGTGTTATGGTCCATTGGAATCATGGAGCTTTTTGGGTATAAAATCACAGTATTGTCGGGGCTTATAGCACCGCTTATAATGGTGATTGGCTTGCCCAACTGCATCTTTCTTATTAATAAATACCAGAGCGAATATGCAGCCCACAAAAATAAAATTAAGGCGCTGGCCCGAACCATTGAAACGATTGGGGTTACCCTTTTTCTGGCAAACATTACAACAGCCATTGGCTTTGGTGTTCTTTATTTCACAAAAAGTTCGATGCTGGTTGAGTTTGGCATAGTGGCCGCGATCAGTGTAATGGCAACGTATCTGATTACGTTAATCCTTATTCCGGTAATCCTCAACTTTCTTCCTGTGCCAAAAGAAAAACATACAAGGCATCAGGATGGTAAACGTATTAACGGCGCGCTCAATATTATTGATGGCCTGGTTCAAAAACGCCGGGGCTGGATATATGGTGTCTCAACACTTCTTACCCTGATCTCTTTCTGGGGTATGACTTTTATAGATATGAACGGCTTTGTGGTTGATGATTTACCGGAAAATGATCCGGTTTACGATGACCTGCATTTTTTTGAAGAGAACTTTAAGGGCGCGCTTCCATTCGAAATTTCGGTTGATGCTCTTAAACCAAACGGATTGCTGGCCGATAATGCCCGGGCGCTTTATAAAATTAAAAGGCTTCAGAGCCTGATGTATGAATATCCTGAGTTTTCAAAACCGATTTCAGTGATTGAAGTGCTTAAGTTTGCCTACCAGTCGTATAAAGGTGGCAAACAAAAGTTTTATAAAATGCCCGGAGTTGACGATCTTAAAACCTTGTCAGAATACAAGGGTACGCTTAACGGGCAAAACACCAGACTTCGTAATTTTATGGATACCGGCAAGCAGGTTACACGAATCAGCTACCAGGCCCGCGATATTGGTTCCAAAAAAATGAAATCGCTAATGAAAGAACTAAAACCCCGTATTGACTCTATTTTTGAACCGGCTGACTACAAGGTAAATCTCACCGGGCACAGCCTTGTATTCCTTAAAAGCAACGATTACCTGTTATCAAATCTATTGGAAAGCCTGATTATAGAAATTGTACTTATTGCAATTGTGGGCATCGCGCTTTTCCGTTCGGTGCGTATCATTATTTTATCCAAGCTGCCATGCCTTATTCCTTTAGTCAT
>CALMNJ010000704.1 GCA_937868675.1 uncultured Bacteroidota bacterium
ATAACAAAGTCGAGATTAAAATTGAAAAAGTGAATACCACCGTCGCTGGAATGATGCAAGGTTATCTTAATTATATTTCAGGAAATGGCACTCATGCCCATCTTCAAAAAAAATTAAGCGATAGTCATGTTGCCGAATACAAAAAGGTTTTCCTGAGATTTTGCGATGCAGTCAAAAAGAAAGGGTACAATCCGGAAGTTCTTGATGTGAAGGATATATCAGACGATGTTGTGGAGGTTTTCCATCATTACGTTCAAAAGCTGGGCTTAGGTAAAACAACTTACTCAAAGCATTTTGTTTTAATGAAAGCATTTGTGAACTGGATAATTGATAAAAAGGATTACAAAATTAGTAATGCCTTTGAACACGTTTCCCTTCAATTCAACAAACGTCAAAAGAATCCAATAACAAAAGAGGAGTTTGACAAGCTCATTGAAGTAACGATACCTGAAAACGGAATCTTTGAAGATGAATCAGGTAAAAAGCGAAACAGGTATAAGCCCTGGTTACCCATCGCTTTTAAGCTGGGATTGGAAACTGGATTGCGACGAGAAGAAATTGCAATGCTCGCCTGGTCAAACATTCGGGAGATCAACCACAACGGCAAAAGCTGCTTAATCATTGATGTAAATAACCTCAAAAACAATCGCCGCATGTTTGGCGAAGATTCTGGAGGTTTTGTAAAGCCAATTCCTGTTACGAAGGGATTATATGATCTACTGATCTCAATTGGACTGAAGGAAAAGAAAGGAACGGACGGTTATATTATAGAAAGAGAAGAAACGACCGAGGTAAAATATTTACTCGATCAAATTTCTCGCGGCTTCTCCCACTTCATAAAATTCGTAACTGATCGCAAAATAGAGTTTAAGGATTTAAGAAAGACTTACATTACGCAGCTATCGTTAAGGTTAGGCAAGAACACAAAAATATTTACCGGTCATGCCGACGATCAGGTTTTGAAAGACCATTACATTGCCGAGGAATTTATGGCCGCAAATCTCGCAGACTTTAGCGTGTTTGAAGAAAGCAATTTGAAAAAAGCGTCTTAGTTAGACGCTTCGTGACACAAAAAAATCCTGAAAATTCCGCGCCTGGATTCCGCGCCTAAAGCAAAAAAGCCCCTCAAAACTGAGGGGCTTTTACATTTAGTACCCGGGACGGGACTTGAACCCGTACGACTGTTAAGGTCACAGGATTTTCGTACCTACTACGGCTTTAACCGCGCCTAACTTACGTTAGATTTGTGGTCTGGACTTTGTCTTAATCTTATCCTTTCGGACTTAGATTCCTTCCGTTAAGTCTCTACACCTTCCCTTTATTATCAAGGGCTTGGCTCGGCATTACCATTTTAAAGGCTTCACCGAATTTGAAAGGTTCTACTCTCTGAGTTTCCTCGGAGGCACTCAAATTATCAACTTTAAGTCCTGCGTGTCTACCAATTCCACCACCCAGGCATGATACTAAATATTTTTACTTTTAAAGAACGTTTTTGGCAGTTTTACCTGCCCTTTATATTTTCTGGACACACAAGATTTTAAGTCCTGCGTGTCTACCAATTCCACCACCCAGGCAGATGATGCTTTCTGTAATCCGGGCTTAACCCGGCAAAAGAACGTACATCCAAAAAAAGTCCCTCTCGTTTCGGAGAGGGATCCATCTTTTTTGAGCGGAAAACGAGGCTCGAACTCGCGACCTCAACCTTGGCAAGGTTGCGCTCTACCAACTGAGCTACTTCCGCTTTTTCCCTTTCGGGAGTGCAAATTTATTGTTTTTTTCTTGTCTGCAAAAAAAAATTTCGACCCGGCATTGCCTTATTTCAGGCCATCCAAAACCCCCTCTTATCTGGCCATTTGGTCTACATGAATGGCCTTTTAATATACGCCCTTTGCAGGGGGCCTCATATTAAGGTAAATTAGGCTTACAAATCAAGAACCATGAAAAAAGTATGTCTACTTTTTGCCAGCGCCGCTTCCGTGTTTGTGCAGGGTCAAACGCTGCCGCCCACCGCGCAGGCGCTTTACAATGAGTTTTACAACGCCGATGTGACCCGCGGCCAGTATGCCGTTAACAATGGTGCCCAGGCGTTTGCAACGGCGGATGGCAATACCTTTTACCTGAAGTGGGTACCCGCAGGTGCCACTGCCTCGGCCACACCTTTACTGGTAAGCCTTCATGGCTCGTCGGGCAATGCATTTAATGAATTTTACCTTTGGCATCAGCAGGCGCAAGCCAAAGGAGTTGGTATCATTGCACTGCAGTGGTACAGGGGGGCGGCGTCGGTATCACCCAACGATTATTTTGATGATCCTGCCATTTATTCCTATGTAGATACCGCTTTGCGCCGCATTAAATACCCATCAAACAGGGCTTTTCTTCATGGGTTCAGCCGCGGTTCGGCCCGTTCGTATGCCATTGCCTTCTACGATGGGCAAAGTTCCGGGAAAAATTATTTTTGTACCGTTCTTTCCAACTCGGGCAAAGCCGACTCTCTTTATCCGCTTTATGCACAAATCAATTCAGGCAACTATGGACACGCCCTTTACACTGGTAAAAAATGGGCCATGTTTTGTGGAGGGCAGGATCCGCAGCCTTCCCAGTCAGGATGTCAGGCCATGGCCAATGCCAAAAGCTGGGTACAAGCCAATGGCGGCAACGTTGGGCTCTATATTTCTGATCCAAACCTCGGACACGGTGGGTTTCATCAAACCCCTGCGTATATTGATTCGTCCCTGAATTATTACCTAAGCTGCTATGCGGCACCAACTGCTTTAAGAACTCAACCTAATTTTAAAACCACCTGTGTATTTCCAAATCCTGCCGGCAATGTTTTAAACGTAAATACCGGAAACACGGCTTTGAGCAGCGAGATCAGAATAATGGATGTGGCCGGCGTGATGAGGCTAACGTTGAATATTGGAGCCGGCGCAAACAGCATTGACATCAGTTGTTTGCCGCCCGGGCTTTATGCCGTAATGGTCGGAGAAGAGAAATTCAGAATCATGAAAGAGTAGGCCTTATCCTCCCACAAGTTTTTTTATTTCGCTTAGTTTCAGCAGGGCTTCAACAGGCGTCAGGGTGTTGATGTCGGTGAGCAGAATATCATCTTTAATCTGCTGCAGGATAGGATCGTTGAGTTGAAAAAAACTCAGTTGCATATCACTTTGTTTTCCGGCATGTACTTTTGTACTGCCATTCACTTCCAGTTTTCCGGCGCCTTCAAATTCAAACTCGTGTTCTTTTTCCAGTTTTTTCAGGATTGTTTGAGCCCGTTCCACCACCGCTACCGGCATACCGGCCATCCGGGCCACATGAATACCAAAGCTGTGTTCGCTGCCGCCTTCCACCAGTTTGCGCAGAAAAATTACCTTGTTGCCGCTCTCCTTTACCGAAACACTGAAATTTTTAATGCGCGGAAAAAAATTACACATGTCGTTGAGCTCATGGTAATGCGTGGCAAACAGGGTTTTGGCACGTTTTACAGGCTGGTTGTGTATGTATTCGGCAATGCTCCAGGCGATCGAAATGCCATCGTAGGTGGAAGTGCCCCGTCCAATCTCGTCAAGCAACACGAGGCTGCGATTGCTCAGGTTGTTCAAAATGCTGGCCGTTTCATTCATTTCCACCATAAACGTTGACTCGCCCGAACTGATATTATCGGTAGCCCCAACGCGTGTAAAAATTTTATCAATTATGCCAAGACTGGCGGCTTTGGCTGGCACATAACTGCCTATCTGGGCCATGAGCACAATCAGGGCTGTTTGACGAAGCAGCGCCGATTTACCACTCATGTTCGGGCCCGTAATCATCATCACCTGGGTGCTGTCGTTATCGAGGCACACCGAGTTGCTCACGTATTCGGTGCCGGCAGGCAGTTGCTTTTCAATAACCGGGTGCCGCCCTTCCTGAATGTCAATCATAAACGATTCGTTTATTTCCGGCCTCGTGTAATCATTGTTTTCGGCCAGTGTGGCAAAACAGCTCAAAACATCCAAACGTGCCAGCAGGGAGGCATTAAGCTGAATGGCGCCAATGTATGCGCCAACGTCCTGCACAATCTGTTCAAAAAGCTGCTGCTCAATGGCCGAAATTTTTTCTTCGGCACCCAGTATCTTTTCCTCGTACGTTTTAAGTTCGGGTGTTATGTACCGTTCGGCATTGGTGAGGGTTTGTTTGCGTATCCAGTCGGCGGGTACTTTATCCTTGTGCACATTGGTAACCTCAAGATAGTAACCAAACACATTGTTGTATGCCACTTTTAAAGAACTTATTCCCGTGCGTTCGGTTTCGCGCTGATGTATTTGCAGCAGGTAGTCCTTGCCATGAAAAGCTATGTTTCGTAATTCATCCAGTTCGGCGCTAACTCCACTTTTTATTGCATTGCCTTTTAAAATATTTACCGGCGCATCTTCATTCAGTTCATTCTCAAGTTTTGCGCAAAGTACGGCGCAGGGGTTGAGCTGATCGGCCGTTTTGCTGAGCGCCCCGTTGCCCGATGCGGCAGCCATTTCCTTTATTCCGGCTACAATGAGGAGCGATCGCTTCAGTTGTACAAGTTCGCGTGGATTGACACGTTGCGCCGCGGCTTTTGAGATCAGACGCTCCAGGTCGCCAACCTCCTTGAGTTGGGTAACCAGATTGTGGCGGCTATCCGTGTTCTGCACAAAAAACTCAACTGCATCAAGCCGTTCGTTAATGCCATGAATGTCTTTTAGAGGCAGGGCCATCCAGCGCTTTAGCAGGCGCGAACCCATAGGGCTCACGGTTTTATCAATCACATCGGCCAGGCATACACCGTTGCCATAATTGCTGCCATATAATTCCAGATTGCGGATGGTGAATTTATCCAGCCAAACATAGTGGTCTTCCTCAATACGGCTCACCTTGTTAATGTGTTTCAGGCGGTCGTGTTTGGTTTCGCCAAGGTAGTGCAATATAGCACCGCAGGCGTGAACAGCCAGTTTCTGGTCTTCGATGCCAAAGCCTTTCAGCGATGAAGTTTCAAAGTGTTTGGTGAGGCTTTCAAAGCCGTATTCGTAGGTAAAGGCCCAGTCGTCCAGTCCAAAGGAATAGATTTGGCCGTTCAAAAAATCGTCGAGCTGAGCACGTTTGCTTTTTTCAAATAGCAGCTCATTGGGCCTGAAGTTTTGAATCAGTTTGTCGAGGTAACTCAGCGATCCCTGAGCCACCAGAAATTCTCCGGTAGAAACGTCGCACAGTGCCAGCCCGCCCTGATCTTTTTCAAAATGAACGGATGCCAGAAAATTATTCTGCTGGTGATTCAGGATTTTGTCGTTAAAGCTAACACCCGGTGTCACCAATTCGGTAATGCCACGCTTCACAATGCCTTTCACCATTTTGGGGTCTTCGAGCTGATCGCAAATGGCCACGCGGTAACCGGCACGCACCAGCTTGGGCAGATACGAATCGAGCGAATGGTGCGGAAAGCCGGCCAGTTCAATGTGAGAGGCCGATCCGTTGGCGCGTTTGGTAAGAACAATCCCCAGCACCTTAGACGCCTTTATAGCGTCGTCGCCAAACGTTTCATAAAAATCTCCAACTCTGAAAAGCAGAATCGCATCAGGGTATTTGGCCTTGATGCTGTTGTATTGCTTCATCAGCGGTGTTTCCTTGGTATCGGTGCTTTTGCTCATGTGGGTTGGCTAAAGTACAATATCCACAGGGGATTGCAGGCGTCTAATTTTTAACAACCAGTGCCATTTTGTTAATATATCGGGGTTTTTACCGGTTTTTTGTAATTCTACTCGTACAGAATTACCAGGTTTACTGTTTAAGCAAACAAATTAATGTAGTAAAAAAACGGGCGCTTGTTTTGCCAAATGGCGGCTAGTCTTTTTCTTCTCTCGGATTCCCGATTTTTAATACCCGTAATGGTTTTTGTTCTTCCTCGATCGTGAATTTGAACCGGGATGACAAAACATCATAAAGCGTGTCGTCCGACAAAAGCACCCGGTCGCCCATTTTAAAATCAGGGTTTCTGCAGAGCTCTATTTTTTGACCGGCCTCGGCAAACTTATACTTGTAAAACAGCATTGCTCCGTTGTATTGGTAATGAAATACTTTAAGGCCATTTATGTTTTCGTGATTCTGGCTTTTAAGGAAAAGATACCGTTCATTCAGCTCCATTTTTTTGTGGCTTTCCGGCAATGAACAGTCCTGCGTGGTTCTGAACATATACCAATAGGGATATAAAAAGAGAAGTGCCGAGAACGCTGTTTTGTTTCGGGATTCATCGTTAATAAAGAAAGTTGTGAAAAACAACTTATTGAGCCAAAAGCCAACAAGCAGGGCAAAAAACGGGTACAACGGCACATCATACCATTCCAGTTTTGTTACGGATAGGGAAATGATGCTGATGTAAGCCATGATTAATAACAGAATGTCTCTTTGCGTGGCATCGCCCGTTTTGAATTTCCATAAAACGAAAAGAGCACTTATTATTAAAGGTATGAACCAGAAGGTGAAGCGGAAAGACGACAGGTTATCAAGATAAAAATTCCAGGCGTGCGCATGATTTTCTATTGGTACGCCAATCCGTGCCACATCTTTGTGAGTAATTTCATGGATATAACCTGGTGTGTCTAGCTCGCGCAGGTAAATAATTGAAACGATCGAAAAAGCAAACAAAAACATCCCGGAAACAAAATGCCAGTTCAAGACAAAATTGCGGAAACACCTGTGCAGAATTAAAATTAACACGTAAGCCGGCACAAAAAGCAAGCCCGCATATAACTTAGTGCAAGCCGCGAGGGTGATAAAAGTTAGCGTGTAAAAAACATATTTGTTTTTGCGAGATGTTGTGTAATTAATTAATTGCAAGCCGGCCAGTAATGTAAAGAGTGCAAGGAGTTCATCTGCCTCGCCTCCGCGCGCCGAATGGAAGTAAACAAATCCCTGCGATGTAAGTAAAGTCAGAGCGCAAAGCCAGGCTGTTGTGCGCCCG
>CALMNJ010000705.1 GCA_937868675.1 uncultured Bacteroidota bacterium
AAGGCTTGGCTCATAAAGCCTTCCTCCGATTTGAGCGCCGGCCGTAAGACACAGCAACACAATTAGCGCCGATATGAGCACTTGCCTGTTGATAATGCTAAAATAGCTAAAAGCCTTTAAAGAACATTTCCTTATCACAATATCCTGCTTCGGGAATGAACTCGAAATTAAATTTCGCTATAGCCTCAGGCTGTCTTTTTATTGATTAGCCTCAGCGCTTTTACAAAGGTGGTTCGTTTGCGTTGCGATACCGGAATGGTGTGGCCGTTACTAAGTAACAGGTTACTAACCGGACTGCTAATATACTTCTCTATTGAGGCAAGGTTAACCATAAAAGAGTGATGACATCGGAAAAACCCGGCCTCTGAAATCGCATCCTCAAATTCACCGATATTTTTTGCTGTTACAATCGTTTCGCCGCTATTCATAAGAATTCGGGTTGCTGGTCCATCCGCCTCCAGATAAATAATATTCGTCAGTTTAATATACTCGGTTCCATTACCGGTTTTAACGCCCAACATTCGTTTATGGCCCTCCCTGAAAAGTGTGTGTTGTTTGATTGCTTCTTTAATTTTCCCGGCCATATCCTTGAACTCTATCCTGTTTATGGGTTTCAGGATATAATCGAAGGCTTTGGCTTTAATGGCTTTAACAGCATATTGGCTGTATGCCGTGATAAATACCACGTGTACGCCACCGCAGTCGGCATTTTCAATCACATCAAAGCCTGTTCCTCCTTTTAACTGAATATCGAGAAAAAGCAAATTAGGCTTTGTTTGGTTTATCAGGTTTATGGCGGCGCTCACATTGTCGGCCACCCCAACTATATTACACTCCGGAAAACACTCCTGGATATTCATCTTAAGTAATTCCTGTCCCTGAATCTCGTCTTCAATTATTAATGCTCTGATCATATTTTCCTTCCCTGATTGATCGGTATTATTAATTCTACGCGTGTACCCGAAGGTACATTATTATTGTTTGTAAGATCGGAAATTGTAAATATAATAGCGATATTATAAAGTTCCTTTACTAGTCTGATTTTTTCTTTCACAATTGCAAGACCCTTTGAGGTTCCCAAAGCTCTGCTTATACCCGCCGCCCTTGCCCGGCCAATACCATTATCCTCAACAATCAATCGGATGTTACCGTCTGACTGTTGAAACTTAACGATTAGTAGTCCCTTGTGACTGGAATGACTGATCCCATGCTTTACTGCATTTTCAACAAGCGGTTGCAGGAGGTGAGTAGGAATTTTAACATCCGATAATTCGGCAGGTAATTGAATATTAAAGTCAAATGGAGGGTTTATCCTTTGCTTTTCGAGTTCCAGATAACTGTTTAGTATTTCCGCTTCTTTTCCGGCACTAATAAAATCGTGAGCCCCATGCTCCAAAAAGTCCCGAAGCAGTTTCGATAAATGGTCTAAACAACGATCGGCCATGGCAATGTTATTTACCGTAAGATAATATTTAATGCTATTCAGTGAGTTAAATACGAAATGGGGATTCATCTGAGATTCCACCGCCTTGAGTTCAAGCTCGGCAACCTGTCTTTTTATTTTTTCTCTCTCAAAAGTACGCTTGCGTGATCGCTGCACATAAGTATAGGTAAAAAAGAAAATAAGAAGCGACAGCCCAGAAACCCCCATTGCTCTGAACCAGAATGTTTCGTAAATATTCTGATCAATTGTAAAAACAAATTGTGCTGCGTTTGGGTAACGTGGATTTTTGGCATCAAGAGCCCTTACTTCAAATGTGTATGTTCCCGGAGGCAACAACTTAAAACTGATGCTTCCTTTTTTCTGAAGCCCGCTCCATTCGCTATGTCCAATGCTATTCAATCTGAACTGATAATACAGGTTATTTTCCTCCGTAAAACTTTGTGCGGTAAAATCGAACCCAACCGAAAAGGTGTTTCGCTTCAACACGGACGTGGTACCCCTGAACGCTGTATCATTTACGGTTACTTTTTCAATGCTTATTTCGGGCGATATGTCATGCTCCGCTTCCGGCACGGCAACTACAAGCCCACTGATGCTTGGAAAATAAAAATGTCCATACGGTGAAAGAAAATAATTATTCTGAAAACCTCCGTTAAACTCAGTGTTCTGGATACCCGCTTCTTG
>CALMNJ010000706.1 GCA_937868675.1 uncultured Bacteroidota bacterium
TTTCACAAACCCCTCTTTTTTTGAAGGATCCTCCGCGTACGCGTCAAACAGCGATCCGTAAGCCGACTGGTAATCGTTCCGGTGCAAATACATGTTCATAATTTCTACTTCGTTAATTCATCTTTCATCAGCATCAGCAGCTCGGCTTGTTTAATGTGGGTTTCGCCGCGCAGGCTCATGCGCTTCCAAAGGCGTTTTATTACATTAATAATGCTGCCGGGGGTAAAGGGATAGTTGGGCTGCAGGTAGCGGAAATCAATGCCCTGATCGCGCGTAAAGTGTTTGGGTAAGTTTTCGAGCCAAACTTTTTCGTAAAGCTCGGGGCTGAGGCCAGCGAAATTAATGGCCGCTTCAAAGCGCCGCGAAAAGGCATCGTCAATGTTTTTACTCAGGTTGGTGGCCACAAAAATAATTCCGGTAAAGCGCTCTATGCGCTGCAGCAAAAAAGCCACATCGCGGTTGCTGTGCTGGGCGTTGCTGTCCTCGCTTTTATCGCCCGCAGCCCGTTTGCCAAACAGGGCATCGCCCTCGTCAAAAAATAAAATCCAGTTTTTGTCTTCGGCCAGGTTGAAGTCGTTTTTTTTAAATTCTGCTTTCATGCTGTCTTGTACAATGTGTGTTTGAGCTAAACGATTTTATTTAAGATTTATTTTTTGGGCGCCTTATCGCGCTTTCCGCTCCAAGCCTGCTTGCAAAGCATAAATGCCACTCCCGCCCGCAAGACCACGCGCAAGCGGGTGCGGGGTCTTTTGCCCTGCGGGACAAAAGCCGCCGCCCCGCTGTTGCATTAATGCTTTGCTGCGCAGGGCTTTCCGCTGCAATCGCGGGCGCGGCAGGGATGGGCTAGCGGTAGCTGACTTTGCAGTTTATTTATCTTGCATTTTTCAGGTGATAATCTGATACACTAAATCCCATATCAATAAGTTAGGGTTAGTTTAAAGCGGTTTTACGGGCGTTTTTAGTAAACCAAGCGGATTTATACCCGCTTTTTGTTTTCAAACGATTCAAAGGTTTTTGATTTTTAGATTGTTACAAACTCAGGTGATAATTTGGAACATGACCAACCATTTTATTTCTTGTTTGCCGCAATAAGTTTTATCGAAAAAGGGAAAGGTTTGGCGTTCATAAGGCAAAACAGTTTTTCAAGGTCGTTTTCGTCAAAATCAGATTTGGATATTTCAAAAGAGGAAACCATAACCGGACGTGAAAAACGATATGGTATATAACCCAAACCATTAATGGTTAAAAGCCAATATTGTGGAGCTCTGTCATCGGCACTGCGAGTTTCCTCAAATAAACTGCCATTTTCATGATAATCCTGCAAGTACGTGATTCCCTTTCCAAAATCCCATTCTATTTTTCCCTTTACTTTAATGCCCATTTTGTTCATTCTTTTGAAATTATAAAAGCAGTGCAAAGCAAGCGAATCTCCAGGCTTCATTTTATTGTAGCGGTAACTCCAAATCAATTTTAAATTAAACGGCTTGCTTAAGGCACTATCGTATTTATTAACGCATGCCCTTAGTAATAAAGTGTCGGCGGGTTTTGCAAGACCAATCATGCCAATGTCGTTTTCTAAAACGCCAAATTTGCAGCCTAAAGTGCCTTTAATTTTTGGTCCAGCCTCGGTTAAAAATTCTTCAAAAATATCTTTTGCTCCCTTGGTAGCATATACTGTTTTAAGATTATTACATATATCGTAAGGGCTTAGTAGCTTAATTAGCTCAATGTCGGGGCCGTTTTCAAATACTGTTTCAATGTTCACATCCCGAAGGCTATCGGCCAATCTCACAAAAACCGTGTCGCCGTTATATCGCACATTTGAATACCGGGGCGACCAGCCACGGCAATCGTGCAGGCGACTGTCGAGTGCCACCTTAAAGCTATCGGCAAGTGCCTGGGTCATCTTCCTGTCTGCTTTTAATAGGTGTAAAAAAGGATGTGTTTCCTCTACGCTTGGAGTATGGCTGCATGCAATGCCAAGAAAAATAACGGGAAAGAGAAGTAGTTTTTTCATTGTGTTTGCTGTATTGAAGAGGTTAGTACCAGACCCACCGCATATAGGTTGGGTGCATAGCCGGGCAGGTGTAAAAAATATTCGTAAGTGCTTGTCAGGGGCAATTCTTCTTTTATCCACCCCTGAGCTAAAAGTTCTTGTACTTTCCGGTCCAACTCGTCGGCGAAAAGTGTCTTGTGCCTACGTTCAACCTTAAATACATCTTTTACTGAATAGGCCCAATTTTTAATGCCCCTGATGTTGGCATAGGTGTTATAATTTGCACCCATGACCAGGGTGTATTCCTCCGGAATTTCTAAATACTCTTCAAAATTATCATAGTTAGATTTTTCTAAAATAAAAAAGTCTATGTCATCTAGCCTCCACCACTCCTTCTCCTTAATTATTTCCTTTTGCTCATACACCGAATAAAGTGCCTTGGCCGCATTATTTTTAAATCTTGCTTTTCCAAGTATTTTAGGCCTGATATGAATTGGTTGTGGAGATTTTACTTTATCTCTCTCATCTAATTTTGGTTGAGATTGTTTGATCGAATTTCTGTTTTCGTAAGCACTATCCAAATCTATTTCGGTGTTATTAATTATTCTGGCCGCCAGTTCGTTCATAATGCTTGTAAACTCGTTGCTTTCAACCCATTCAAAATCCTGATTGTCCGATATGTGACCCACTCGCCAATATGGCCGTTTGTACTTCCACCGGTGTTCCTTAAAATTCTCTTTACCATTTGGTTCATGCCGAAACGCATCCGATTTATCGTCCCTGAAATACGTTGCATAGTCGTTATAACTAATAATATTTTGACTGAGCCATAATTTAAAAAAATCCCAGTTTTCGTTGCTGATTTTTTTTACTTCAAGCCCGTCAATATCACCCTCACTAATTCTTTTGTTTATTTCAGAAAGTTCGGTAATTTCCTCGTCTTTATCAAACGTGGCATTGTTTACAATACCTTTCACTTTTATGGGGACATTTTTTTCGAACCACCACAGCACCACATCATAAGCCCGCATAAACTCGAGCTTTTTTGAGTTATTTTCAGAAATCATGGCCGGCAAAACAATATCATTCATCAATTCGAGCGCAAGGGCGGCCCAGGCAAACACTCTTAAGGCAGGGGTGCCGGCTCCTGCCGACTCTTCCAGCGCCTGATTCATACGGGCCTGAATGGCCAGTTCGGTAATAAACCTGACCTGGCTTATTGCCCTGCTTCTGCTTAAAACCTCGTTGGCAAACGTGGGTGAAGCCTTGTAAATTAAATTCACCAGTTCGTTGGATGCCAGTTTCTGGGTTTTAAGCCCGCGTAATTCCCTGTCCAGGTTTTCGGCATAGGCATTTAATTCGGCAAACATTTTAATCGCTTTTACTATAGGAGCATAATCATTTAATTTTTCTTGTAAAATCTTGTTTTCAAGAATTTTTGACGTGTTGATTTGAATGCCTTCGGTGTTAATTTTTGAAGTTTTATCGTCTTTAGCCGTTTGTCCCTTTAATGTTTCAATGCTTCGTTTTTCACGCTGCTGCATAAAAGCCTCCACTCTGTCCAGTTCCTTTTTGATTTCTTTCTTAAACTCGTTATACTCCGCATCGCTTTGCTTCACCGCCCCGTTTTTGGCCAATAAGTCAATATTCTCGTTCAGCATCAGTAATTTAGAGTACCATTCTATGGCTTCTTTACCTTCTGCATAAGAAGTCGTACTTCCCGTGCCATACGGTTCAAATATGCCATTGCTTTTGGCTACTATGCCCGAACCTAAGTCCGAAGTGCTTTCGGTAGTGGTCATTACATCTACACCCAAAATATTAAGCGCATCAATTAAGTTGTTTCTTTTAAACTCATCCGATGTCTGAACCAAAACTGTCAGTTTGGTATTTCTATAGACAGTTGCTTTTAAAAAGATGGAAATGCCTTCTACATCGGCAGCATCATACACCTTGCCGAGATGATGCTGGAATCCACCCACAAGTTTCACATCCTTAAAAAAGCGGTTAAAACTTCCGGGGTTAATTTCCATTGCTTCGTAAAACGTTTTATAGTTTATCCCTCTAAAGTCGTTCAAAATCACCATTTTAAATTCCTTGCCATATTCTGACACTTTTACAAGGAATGACGCGGCATCTTCGATTTTGGAATTTGGTTTTTTTCCTTTTTTTACTTCCTCTATCAGCTTTTCAACATCTTCCTTGTTAGCAAGGTATTCAAATATCAAATTACCTTCGCGAGAGTTAAATTCAAGAATTTTGGAATTACTAAGAGGTAATTCGAAGTTATTAAGGAACTGAAACCTGTTGTAACCCAAGGTTCTGGTTTCTTTGTCATTAGCCAATTTTTCAATTTTTTCTCTAACACCTGACTTATAGG
>CALMNJ010000707.1 GCA_937868675.1 uncultured Bacteroidota bacterium
AAATACGGATATATAGGGCATTAGTGATTTTCGGGAGCGCAGAAAATAGATGGCAAGGACGGTTGACGCCCTGACTTTTCCAGAAATACCAGGTGTCTTAACCTGTAAGGCAAATTACTCTTAGTTTATCAGCACAAGCAGAGCGTTTGAGTGTGCTTAAATTATCAGGCACTAATAAAATCATATACACTAATAATCCTGCTGTTCGCTTACGCTTCCTGCACTGCAAGCACCCATGCTTCGCGGGTACTCAGTTGCTGGTGACCATTCATTTTAAGGTACAGGAAGAGCTCCATCCGGTACACCGCAAGCCACTTGATTACCGAACTGATGATTGCGGCTCCCATAAGCATGGTATCCTTTGTTGGAAGCGTAACCATTTTATCATTGAGGTCTGAGTCGTTTATTTCACTGAAATATTTTTTTATTTCGAGCCACTGCTGGTCAATTCGTTCAGGAAAATTTTGCAGCGTCAGGCTGCTTCTGAATTCGCGAACCTGCTGACGCACCTCATCATTAATGTCGCTTTTTACGATCCAGCGCATCATGTAGGAGCCGATCGTGGAAAGGTATTGCATGAGTTCAAAGGCCGTTCTTACCTGCTCGGTTGGTTTGTAGGATAGATCTTTTTCTTCAATAAAACAGGCAAGTTGTTTTAGCAGCTTTAGTTCGAGTTCAATATTGTTCAATAGTTGTTCTTTCATGATAAGGGTCTGGTTAGTTTGGTTATTTAATGTCAAGTTCGTCGGCAAAGATAAAGCTTTCGCCACCGGCACCGGGGTGCCATTGGGGAAGTTTTCCAGCATTTATGGCAACCACTTTAACGTAACGGAATTTTGCAGGCGCTTTAAGCTTAAATTCAAAATTTTTAATGGCAGACTCCACTTTTTTAATCGGAAAGGTATTGGCAACACTTCCAAGGGGAACAAACGTTTTATTATCGTTAGAACCAAAAAATTTGACCTGCGACGGAAATACAATCCAGGCCGGAGTATCCTGAATGCAGTTGAGGGCAAGTGATTTTACAGATCGGGCCGTCGTCATATCAATAACGGCTGTAAAATTCTGGCCCTGCTCTCCAAGCCATTTCCCCTTTCGCCAGTCGGTGTCGCCATAAACCCCGTCAACAAGAGTTTGCGGCCCTTCGTCGGTGTATTGAGGGTTAAGGTTACAATCTATTTTTACGGTATATCCGTATTTCATTTTTGTAAACCTTCCGGTGGTTACTGCACTGCGCCCCTCGTTCGACATGGTGGCTGCTTTTACCGTACAGCTCGAATCCAGAAGAATGGGGTTGCGGTAAATGCTCAGGTAATCGGGGTCGCTTCCGTTTGTGCTACACAAATCGAGCAAACGGGTACTTACATTAATCTGTTCAACGCTAATGGTGAGGGTGTCTTTAAAAAGCCGTTTACCGGCATGTATAATTGGCGCAGGTATGTAGTTTAAGTTGCGCACCTGGGTAACGGGCCGGTTGGCCGACGCAATGCCATAGTTGTTGTTTTTTAATTTCGTAGCATCGTTCATAAACTCCAGTGCGCCGCCGTTTGTGATGGCAGCATGTGATATAAATGAATTCAGACTTTCAACACCATTTAGTTTTACTCCGGTTACAGCAGTGTTTAACGATGGTGAGGCTTTTATTGTAAAGGTCCTGCCATTTTCGAGGTTTAAGGTTACACTGCTGTAGGCTGGTTCTCCCAAAACATATTGTGTGCTGCCCGGACAAACCGGGTAAAACCCCATTGAGCTGAGTACATACCAGGCACTCATTTGTCCGCAATCCTCGTTGCCAATAAGTCCATCGGTGCTGTTTTTGTAAAACTCTTTGCAAATGAAACGTACACGCTGAATACTTTTTTGAGGGTTGCCGCAAAAATTGTACAGGTAGGCCATGTGATGGCTGGGCTCGTTGCCGTGGGCATACTGTCCGATCAATCCTGTGACGTCAGCTTGTTCGCGACCCCTTGTTTTTTCGGTTGTTTCAAACAGTTCGTCCAGTTTTTTTTCGAAGCGGGCGTCGTTGCCATAAAGGTTTATAAGGCCTTTCAGATCGTGTGGCACATAAAACGAATACTGCCAGCTATTGCCTTCGGTAAAGTGGTTATTAATTTCGCTGGCATAAAAGGGAGTGAGCCATCCGCCGTTTTTGCGCGGACGCATGTGGCCGCTTCTGGCATCAAACAGGTTACGGTAAGCCTGTGAGCGGCGCAGGTAAATTGCTTCATCTTCTTTTTTTCCGAGCATTGATGCCATTTGCGCAATGCACCAGTTATCATAAGCATATTCAAGCGACTTGCTTACGCTTTCGCTTTCATCATCCACCTGCAGGTATCCGGCTTTGTTGAACTGAGGAATGCCCCAGGCCGTGTAATTGGATGCTGCGACAGCGGCGCGGTAAGCGGCGAGCGAATCAAAGCCCCCAATGCCCTTGGCCATGGCATCGGCAATTACCGACACCGAATGAAAACCAATCATACAATTGGTTTCGTTTGATGAAAGTTCCCACATCGGCAACCTGCCGCTTTGCTCGTGTTGCACCAGAAAGGAATTGATAAAATCTGCACTGCGTTTTTGTTCAAGAATGGTAAACAGGGGATGAAGCGCACGGTAAGTATCCCACAGCGAAAACACAGAGTAATTGGTGAAGCCTTTTGCAGTATGAACCTCGTTGTCGCGCCCGCGGTACCTTCCATCCACATCCATGTTCAGTGAAGGGTGAATACAACAATGATAAAGCGAGGTGTAAAATACGGTGAGGCGGTCTTTATCGGTATCGCTTACGCTTACTTTGTTAAGTTGTTTGTTCCAGACATTTTCGGCTTCTTTTTTATAACGTTCAAAGTCCCAGTGCGGCGCCTCTTCGTTCAGATTTTTAAGGGCGCCTTCCTCGCTAACCCCCGATATGGCCACTTTCACAACGAGAGGGGCATCGCTGCCCTGATTAAATGTAAAGTCGGCCTTGTTCAGGTTGCCACGAATTTTACGGTATTCTTCCACGCTGGTTTTATCGGTTTCGGGCAATGAGCTTTTAAACTTGCGCGAAAAACGAATGGCAAAATACACAACCTGGTCTTTTGCCCATGCTTCACTACGCCGGTAACCAACAAGGGTACAACTGTCAGTATAACGTATTTCCTGTCCGAGGGTTTTGTCACGGTGCTTAAGGTCAATAATCACTTTTGGATTCTGACCTTTTGGAAACGTGTAGCGGTGAATACCAACACGGGGTGTTACAGTTAGTTCAGCTTTTATATTTCGTTTTGGCATAAACAGCTCGTAATAGCCGGGGCTTGCTTTTTCGTTGAGATGAGAAAAACGCGTAGCGTATGTTTTACTGTCGGTTCCAACGTCCGAGGTGACAGGCATGAGTAAAATATCACCCCAATCGCTGCAACCGGTACCGCTCAGATGTGTGTGCGAAAAGCCGTACAGCAGCGTGTCGCTGTAATGGTAGCCACTGCAACCATCCCAGCTTCCGTCAATTCGTGTATCGGGACTCAACTGCACCATGCCAAAGGGGAGCACCGCGCCGGGAAATGTGTGTCCGTGCCCTCCGGTGCCGATAAAGGGGTTTACGTATTGGGTAAGATTTTCCTGCGCTACAGTTAATTGGCTGACGATGGCGAGGCAAAAAATAAAAATTGCTTTTATAAACCGATTGTGAATCATATTCTATTTAAGATTGTTTAAAACTATGTATTTTATCTCGTCTGTGCCAGCGCTGGCAGCGAAGGGGAGTTTGATTGTTTTTTTCTCTCCGGGCAACAGATCAAAAAAATTATCCTGCAAATTAATATCCTTGTTTTCTGAATAAATAAAAACGTCTTTGGCGAACACATCCGACGAAACTTCGAGTCCGCCCTTCACCTGCCTTATACTCAGTGCGACGGGAGGGAGGGCAAGGTTTTTTGGTGGGGTGAACGTAAAGTGGTTAGAGGCAACTTGTTTATTGACGACAAAAAGGGTTGCAAGCATCAGGCATTTTGTTGAATCGAATT
>CALMNJ010000708.1 GCA_937868675.1 uncultured Bacteroidota bacterium
AATGCCCGAAGAGAGAATGTGGGTTGTGATAAGAGGGGCGCATTTCAGGCTGGCAAGAGCAATTTCAAGGGAGGCCACAATTTCGGCACTGGCGCACTGCGCGTAACTCATGTGCTGTTTGCCAATTTTTTCACCAACGGTTTTAACAATACGTTTCCAGCCAATCATTGTTCCAAGGCCCAGGCATAAAGAAATTAATACCATTACCCAGGAAGGCGCATATTCAAACACCTTTTTAGCTGATTTGATTTCACGTGCCAAGAGGTCCATTTCATGTTTGCTTAACGAAAGGTTTCCTCCTGCTATTATTTTTTCAAGATTGCGCGTTACTTTAATCGCATTTTTCCGCAATGGAAACCGGTTTTCTTCTTTAAGGTCAAGTGCACCGAATTTTTTTTCGGATAGTTTAATAAAATCCGTGCAGCAAACAAGCGCTTCCTTAAGCATTACCTTTTCATTTGCTGCAAGCACCGTAGTGTCGGCTTTGTTCGCGAAAGCATAAATACGCTCAAAGTTTCCGGAAACACTTTGCAGGTTGGAGCTACTATTTATTGAAAAATACGCTGGCAATAACGCAATTAATATCATCATGATCATTCCAACGCCTTTTTGTCCATCATTTTGTCCGTGAAAAAAACTAACGAGGCCACACGTGAGCCAAAGTAACATGCGAATCCAAATTGGTGGTTTTTTACCCGGAATGGGTTCTTTATAAATGGTTTCGTTCTTAATCAGGCGCTTAAAAAGGAACATGACTACTATGGCCAGAGAAAATCCAAGCAGTGGCGACAGAAATAAGGCTTTTCCTGTTTCCCAGGCTTTATCCCAGTTTACAAGCTGAAGTCCGTGCCTCCCTGGCAAAAAATAAAATGCCAGACCGACTCCTAAAATGGCCCCGATTAGTGTATGGGAGCTGGAGGAGGGGATCCCAAAATACCAGGTGCCGAAGTTCCAGACGATTGAGCTTATGAGTATTGCCAGAATTATTGCTACACTATGATATGGATTACTGTCAATCAGTACCTCCATGGGCAACAAATTCACAATGCCCATTGCTACTGCGATGCCGCCCACCATTACGCCGGTAAAATTCAGAAGTCCGCTATATACAACGGCTACTGTAGGCTTCAATGAGTTTGTGTATATGACAGTTGCTACTGCATTGGCCGTGTCGTGAAATCCATTAATAAACTCAAAAAAACACGCCAGAAATAAGCAAACAAAAAGTATTACGGTGAGTGCCGTGTCCAATCCAAACATAGTAAAAGTTTGGATCAAAGCTATTTTATATATTGCCTGTAAACGTTAATCGAACTTTATCAATTGGTTACCAGCGTAAAGTTCTTTTAAAAAAATCGGAACCAGAATTATCTTTAAAACAGTTTACTTTTAAAGAATGGCCCTAAATAGAAGGAACAATCCACCGGAGAGAACAATGGTTGCGGGCAAAGTAAATAACCAGGTAAGTGCTATGGTTTTGATCGTTCCCTTCTGCAGGTTTTTCAGTCCCTTTTTAGCCACCATGCTTCCGGCAATGCCCGAAGAAAGCATGTGGGTTGTGCTTACAGGGGCGCCTTTCCAGCTTGCCAGTCCGATCCCCAGTGAGGCAACAATTTCGGCACTGGCACCCTGTGCGTAACTCATATGCTGTTTACCGATTTTTTCTCCAACCGTTTTAACAATCCGTTTCCAGCCTACCATAGTACCCAAACCCAGGCAAAGCGAGATGACAATAACAACCCATGATGGAGCAAACTCAAAAATCTTTTTAGTTTCCTTAATTTCCTTGCTCAACTCTTTAATCTCGTTTGCGCTAAGGGTCAGGTTTCCTCCTTTTATTAATTTGTCAGAGTTCTTGGTTATCTTAATCAGGTCTTTACGTACCGTAAAACGATTGTCAAGTTTAATTGAATCAGCATAAAATTTCCCGGCGGTTTGCATTTTAAAATCTTCCGAGCAGGCCACCACCTCAGCAAACATTTTCTTTTCTTTCAATGCAAGCGCCGATGTGTCGGCTTTAAGAATCAACATTTCAATTTTTGCAACATTGCCGGTTATACTTTGTAAGTTCACGGTAGAGTCAAGTGAAAAGTACCCAGGCAAAATGGCTATCAAAATCAGCATGATTAATCCCACACCTTTTTGTCCGTCGTTTTGACCATGGAAGAAGCTCACCAAACCACAGGTGGCCCATAGCATCATACGTATCCAAATGGGGGGTTTTCTTCCTGGAATAGGTTCTTTATAAATGGTTTCGTTCTTAATAAGTCTTTTAAAGATAAACATGACTATAATGGCCGCTGAAAAACCTAGCAGCGGAGACAGCAGGAGGGCCAGGCCGGTATCTTTTGCCTTATCCCAGTTTACAGCATTAAGCCCATAATCTCCGGGCAAAAAGTAAAATGCCATACCAATTCCCAATATAGCACCAATAATGGTGTGTGAGCTGGAGGAGGGTATGCCGAAGTACCAGGTACCGAAATTCCAGATGATAGCGCTAATTAGCAGGGCAAGAATCATGGCCACGCCATGGTATGGATTGGTGTCAACCAGCGCATCCATGGGCAGGAGGTTTACAATGCCCATAGCTACTGCAATACCACCAAGCATAACGCCAGTAAAATTTAAGAGACCACTGTAAACCACGGCAACAGTAGGTTTCATGGAGTTGGTGTATATCACCGTAGCAACTGCATTGGCAGTGTCATGAAAACCGTTAATGAACTCGAAAAAGCATGCCAGTAACAGACATACTATTAGTAAAATTGTAAGTGTTGTGTCTAATCCAAACATAATTTATTATTTTCCGGTGTAAAGCTATCCTTTTATCTTTCTAACATTGTTAAGTTAACGTTAACAAGAAAGGCTAAAATTTATACTGTATTCTGAACGTAAAAACATTATCCTTCAGGTCCTTATTATAAGCAGCAATTCCTGTGCTTTCATTAGATATAAGGTTATAGTAAAACATAAACTTTACATTGGTGTCGTAGTAGTAATTATAGCCCAAGCCCAACTGGGTATACTTAATGTCTGCTGCAGAGAGCGCATTTGCCCCGGTTCCGGTTATTTCTTTACCGCTCACTTCTGTATTGGGGTCATACCATTCGTATTTTAACACCACTTCGTGTTTGGTTTTAGCTATTCGTTGAATAAAATAGGCATACATGCCGTTAAATTTACGCACATAAGTAGCGCCAGCCGCTGGCTGAAAAAACGGACTGGCTGAATTTGAAGAAGTGCCAGGCTGTGTACCAGTGATGTACTCTCCGCGCAAGGTGGTTGTTACTAGCTTGGTATTCATACTAAAAAAAGCCTCTGCACCATAATATACTCGTGGGGCGACCCTGTTCTTGAGCGGGGTTTGTGTTGAATCAACCGGCAGCCAGATTTTATTGCCCGTAACTTCATCCGTTATTAGCTTTCTGTACACCATGTTAGTAGAATAGATATTGCCACCGTTGTAATGGGAAACACCCAGTCCGAACTTATATTTCTCATCCTTCAGGCTCTTGTAATAACTAAACCGGCCAATAAAATCTTTTCCGAAATCAAACTCATTTACACCAAGCATTGGCGTGGTGCCGTTAGCGTAACCTGCAGGCGCAGAGGTTCCCGGAACATAAATGCCCTGACCGTTATACATACCTGCATCTACCCTTAAACCATAAAGTTTGCTTTTTTTGCCTGGAGCTATCACAATCTTAGCCCCCAGATCACGCTCATTGGGCATAAGTATTTGTGTGTACCGGGAGCGCTCAGGGCTTTCACGCACCGAGGAAGATTGATCAATTTCAAACCCAAACGGGCGGTTCATTACCCCCGCTGTAAT